>NZ_CBDKZX010000039.1:0-39843 GCF_965301105.1 Kluyvera sp. | reverse complement strand
GGAACTTGTTCCATGCCTGCGGGGAGTTCCAGCCCGGCGCCCAGGCGAACGGGATTTGCGAACGCGGCGCTGACGGCTGGTTGTTCCCTTCCATCGAGAAGGCAAACATGGTGTCTTTATCCTGCGGCTGACGCGGCTCGTGCACGCTGATGTTGGCGCGCATCGCCGTACGACCGCTGTAGCGGTGCGGTTCACGCGACAGTTTCTGACCGCGGATACGGAAGCTGGCGTCCGGCGCGGCATTTTTAATGCCCGCCAGCTGCGGCAGCTTCTCGATAGCCGCATCAATAACGTGATCGAGTTGCGTCCAGTCCACTTCACGGCTCTGCACGGTGCTGTGCAGCGAGTGCAGCCAGCGCCAGCTTTCCAGCATCACGGTGTTGCTGTCGTAGTAGGCCGGGTCATACACCTGGAAGAAACGCTGTGCGCGGCCTTCGTTGTTGATAACGGTACCGTCGCTTTCTGCGAAGCTTGCCGCAGAGAGCACCAGGTGCGCTTTGTCCATAATCGCGGTGCGCTGATGGTCAATCACCATCACCAGCGGCGCTTTGGCGAGCGCGGCGTCAACGCGTGCCGCAGAAGCGTGGCGATGCAGGTCGTTTTCCAGCACCACGACCGCGTCTGCCGCGCCGGTTTCCAGCTCGCTTAACGCCGCTTCCAGAGAACCGCCGCCAATCATGCCCAGACCAATGCTGTTCACCGCACGTGCGATCATGGTTACGCCAACGTCGGCGCCACGGCCCTTCAGCGCTTTCGCCACGTTGGCAGCCGCCTGAATAATCTCCGCGCTACCGGCGTTGGTGCCGGAAACGATCAGCGGTTTCTTCGCCCCGGCCAGCGCCTGGACGATCACGTCGATCTTGTTTTGCAGGTCGCGATCCAGGCCTTCAACGGCCGGCGCGCTATTGTCCAGCGCATGCGCGATAGCAAAACCAAGGCGTGCCTGATCTTCCACCGGCGCGCGGTAGGTCCACGCCGCGATGTCGTCAAGACGGGTATCGTCGACGTTGGTGACAAACAGCGGATGCTTCGCGCGCTGGCCGATGTTGAGGATCGCCGCAATCTGCCAGTCAGCCACTTTCTGCGCCGCCGCCATTTCACGCGCTTTGCCTTTCACCGCCTGACGTACCGCCAGAGCCGCGCGAGCGCCGGTTTGCGTCAGGTCTTCACCCAACACCAGCACCGCATCATAGGATTCAATTTCGCGCAGCGCTGGGGTATGAATACCGCCTTCACGCAGCACTTTCAGTACCAGTTGCAGACGTTCCTGCTCGCCCTCGGCGATACCGGTATAGAAGTTTTCCGCCCCAACCAGCTCGCGCAGCGCGAAGTTGCTTTCGATGCTGGCGCGCGGGGAGCCGATACCGATCACTTTCTTCGACTGGCGCAGAATATCTGCCGCGCCCTGCATCGCCTGCTCGGCGTTGAGGGTTATGAGGTCATCGCCACGGCGCTGAACCGGCTGACGCGGACGGTCTTTCAGGTTCACATAGCCATAGCCGAAACGACCACGGTCGCAGAGGAAGTAGTGGTTAACGGTACCGTTGTAACGGTTTTCGATACGACGCAGTTCGCCGTAACGTTCACCCGGGCTGGTGTTACAGCCCAGCGAACATTGCTGGCAGATGCTTGGCGCAAACTGCATATCCCACTTACGGTTGTAGCGCTCGGAATGCGTTTTGTCGGTAAACACGCCGGTCGGGCAAATTTCGACCAGGTTACCGGAAAATTCGCTTTCCAGGGTACCGTCTTCCGGACGACCGAAGTAGACGTTATCGTGTGCGCCGTATACACCCAGGTCGGTGCCGTCAGCGTAATCTTTGTAGTAACGCACGCAGCGATAGCAGGCGATGCAGCGGTTCATTTCGTGAGAGATGAACGGCCCCAGGTCCTGATTACGGTGGGTACGTTTAGTAAAGCGATAGCGACGGAAGCTATGGCCGGTCATCACGGTCATATCCTGAAGGTGGCAGTTACCGCCCTCTTCACAGACCGGACAGTCGTGCGGGTGGTTAGTCATCAACCACTCCACCACGCTCTCGCGGAACTGCTTCGCTTCTGCGTCGTCGATAGAAATAAAGGTGCCGTCGGATGCCGGAGTCATACAGGACATCACCAGGCGACCACGCGTGTCTTCCGCGTTCTGATATTGCTTCACCGCACACTGGCGGCAAGCACCGACGCTCCCAAGCGCCGGGTGCCAGCAAAAGTACGGAATATCAAGGCCCATAGAGAGACATGCCTGTAGCAGGTTGTCCGCTCCATTAACCTCGTATTCTTTGCCGTCTACATGAATCGTAGCCATTAGCGTGCTTCCAAAATAAATAAATCTTTAGATTACCAGCGCGTCTTAAGCAGGTTCGGCTGAATCCCATGAATTGCATGAGTGTTGCTGAACTGCTGCTTAATGCCTGCCTCGAATTCGTCGCGGAAATATTTAATGGCGCTCTGCAGCGGTTCAACCGCGCCAGGCGCATGCGCGCAGAAGGTTTTCCCCGGGCCTAAGAATCGACACAGTTGCTCAAGTGTCTCGATATCGCCAGGCTGCCCTTCCCCTTTTTCAAGGGCGCGCAGAATTTTCACGCTCCACGGCAGACCGTCGCGGCACGGCGTACACCAGCCGCACGACTCGCGGGCGAAGAACTCTTCCAGGTTACGCACCAGCGATACCATGCCAATCTCGTGGTCGACGGCCATCGCCAGCGCCGTACCCAGACGGCTGCCCGCTTTACCGATGCTTTCAAATTCCATCGGCAGATCAAGGTGCGCTTCGGTCAGGAAGTCAGTGCCCGCGCCGCCCGGCTGCCAGGCCTTGAATTTCAGGCCATCACGCATGCCGCCAGCGTAGTCTTCAAGGATTTCACGCGCAGTGGTGCCAAACGGCAGCTCCCAGAGGCCCGGGTTTTTCACGCGGCCAGAGAAGCCCATCAGCTTGGTACCCGCATCTTTGCTCTTCGAGATGTTCTGGTACCACTCGACGCCGTTCGCCAGGATAGCCGGGACGTTACACAGCGTTTCCACGTTGTTGACGCAGGTGGGTTTACCCCACACGCCGGAGCTCGCAGGGAACGGCGGCTTGGAGCGCGGGTTAGCACGACGGCCTTCGAGGGAGTTAATCAGCGCCGTTTCTTCGCCGCAGATGTAGCGCCCTGCCCCGGTGTGCACGAACAGCTCAAAATCAAAACCGGTACCAAGGATATTTTTCCCAAGCAGCCCCGCTTCGGTCGCTTCGGCAATGGCGCGACGCAGATGCTGTGCCGCTTCAATATATTCGCCGCGCAGGAAGATGTAGCCGCGGTACGCCTTCAGGGCGAACGCGGAAATCAGCATGCCTTCCACCAGCAGGTGCGGCAGCTGTTCCATCAGCAGGCGGTCTTTATAGGTGCCCGGCTCCATTTCATCGGCGTTACACAGCAGGTAACGGATGTTCATGGATTCGTCTTTCGGCATCAGGCTCCACTTCAGGCCAGTAGAAAAGCCCGCTCCGCCGCGCCCTTTCAGGCCAGCGTCTTTGACCTGGTTGACGATTTCGTCCGGCGCCATGCCGCCGAGCGCTTTACGCGCGCCGGCATAACCGTTTTTCGCCTGATACTCTTCCAGCCATACCGGCTGCTTGTCGTCGCGAAGACGCCAGGTCAGCGGATGGGTTTCGGGAGTCAGAATAATATTTTTCATTATTTATACTGCTCCAGTAGGTCAGGAATGGCTTCCGGCGTCAGATGGCTGTGAGTGTCCTCATCAATCATCATGGTCGGCCCCTTGTCGCAGTTGCCCAGGCAGCAGGTCGGCAGCAGAGTGAAACGGCCATCAAAGGTGGTTTGACCCGGTTTGATGTTCAGCTTCTTCTCAATGGCGGCCTGAATACCCTGATAACCCGTAATGTGGCACACCACGCTGTCGCAGTAGCGAATAACGTGGCGTCCTACCGGCTGGCGGAAAATCTGGCTATAGAAGGTCGCGACGCCTTCTACGTCGCTTGCGGGAATACCCAGCACATCAGCGATAGCGTAAATCGCGCCGTCCGGTACCCAGCCGCGCTGCTTCTGAACGATTTTCAGCGCTTCAATGGACGCCGCACGCGGGTCTTCGTAGTGGTGCATCTCGTGCTCAATCGCTTCACGCTCTGCCGCACTCAGCTCAAAAGCCTCGGTTTGTGGTTGTTGATTCTCGTGCATAATTAGCGGTCCACGTCTGACATAACAAAATCGATACTACCCAGATAGACGATCAGGTCGGATACCAGGCTGCCGCGAATCGCCGCCGGGATCTGCTGCAGGTGCGCATAGCTCGGGGTACGGATTCGGGTACGGTAGCTCATGGTGCTGCCGTCGCTGGTCAGGTAGTAACTGTTGATACCCTTGGTGGCTTCCACCATCTGGAAAGATTCCTGCGCCGGCATCACCGGGCCCCAGGAAACCTGCAGGAAGTGGGTAATCAGGGTTTCGATGTGTTGCAGCGTGCGCTCTTTCGGCGGCGGCGTGGTCAGCGGATGATCCGCCTTAAACGGCCCTTCCGGCATATTGTCGAGGCACTGCTGAAGAATACGCAGGCTCTGGCGCAGCTCTTCCACTTTCAGCATCACGCGGGTGTAGCAGTCAGAAACGCCACCGCCGGTCGGGATTTCGAAGTCGAAGTTTTCGTAACCAGAGTACGGACGCCATTTACGCACGTCGAAGCCGATACCGGTTGCACGCAGGCCGGCACCGGTAGTGCCCCACTCCAGCGCTTCTTTGGCGGTATAAGCAGCAACGCCGACGGAGCGGCCTTTCAGAATGGTGTTACGCAGCGCCGCTTTCTCGTAGGAATCAAGACGCTTCGGCATCCACTCAAGGAATTCACGCAGCAGGCGATCCCAGCCGCGCGGCAGGTCGTGCGCGACGCCGCCGATACGGAACCAGGCCGGGTGCATACGGAAACCGGTAATCGCTTCCACCAGATCATAGATTTTCTGGCGGTCGGTAAAGGCGAAGAAGACCGGGGTCATCGCGCCGACGTCCTGAATGAACGTTGAGATGTACAGCAGGTGGCTGTTGATGCGGAACAGTTCAGAGAGCATCACGCGAATCACGTTGACGCGATCCGGCACGGTAATCCCCGCCAGTTTCTCCACCGCCAGCACGTACGGCATTTCGTTCACGCAGCCGCCGAGGTACTCGATACGGTCAGTGTACGGAATGTAGCTGTGCCAGGACTGACGTTCGCCCATCTTCTCAGCGCCACGGTGGTGGTAGCCGATGTCCGGTACGCAGTCGACAATCTCTTCGCCATCAAGCTGCAGAATAATACGGAATGCACCGTGCGCAGACGGGTGGTTCGGACCGAGGTTGAGGAACATGAAGTCCTCGTTTTCGGTGCCGCGCTTCATCCCCCACTCTTCCGGTTTGAAGGTCAGCGCTTCCATCTCCAGATCCTGCTTGGCTTTGGTCAGCTCAAACGGATCGAATTCGGTGGCGCGCGCCGGGTAGTCTTTACGCAGCGGGTGGCCTTCCCAGGTCGGCGGCATCATGATGCGACGCAGGTTCGGGTGGCCGTTAAAGGTGATGCCGAACATTTCCCAGGTTTCACGCTCATACCAGTTGGCGTTCGGGAAAAGTTTGGTCAGCGTCGGTATGTTCAGATCGTTTTCAGACAGCGCTACCTTGAGCATGATGTCGCGGTTGCGGTCGATGGAGATCAGGTGGTAGAAAACGGAAAAATCCGCGGCCGGTAAACCGTCGCGGTGAGTACGCAGGCGTTCGTCCATACCGTGCAGGTCGAACAGCATGACGTAAGGTTTCGGCAACTTCTTCAGGAAATCGACAATTTCCAGCAGCTGTTCACGCTTAACCCAAACGACAGGAACCCCGGTGCGGGTGGCCTGAACGGTAAATGCATCCGGCCCAAAACGGTTGCGCAGTTCGCCGATGACCGGATCATCAAGGTGATCGCGGGTTTGCCATGCGGCCGCTTCTTGCGCGGTTAAATCGGTCATATTGTTCACCATTGCAAAAGGTCCGTGGTGACTGCCGGGAGTGGCCTTCGCGCTGTTGTATGTTGATCTGCGAAGTCAAAATGCCACCGCCCGCAGGCGCAAATTAAATCTCGTCAGGCGTGCGCAGATTGGTCACTGCAATGCGTTCGCCGCGTTTACGCTCGCGTTCCGACTGCATATTGGCGCGGTAAACGCCCTGATCGCCAACCACCCATGACAGCGGGCGACGCTCTTTACCAATCGATTCCTGCAGCAGCATCAGCGCCTGCATGTAGGCTTCCGGACGGGGTGGGCAGCCAGGGATATACACATCGACAGGAATAAACTTATCGACGCCCTGCACCACGGAGTAGATGTCGTACATGCCGCCGGAGTTGGCGCAGGCACCCATCGAGATAACCCATTTCGGCTCCAGCATCTGGTCATACAGGCGCTGAATAACCGGGGCCATTTTGGTGAAACAGGTTCCCGCCACCACCATCAGGTCTGCCTGACGCGGGGAGGCACGCAGAACTTCCGCACCAAAACGCGCAACGTCATGCACCGCAGTGAATGACGTCACCATTTCAACGTAGCAGCAAGAAAGGCCGAAGTTGTATGGCCAGATTGAGTTCTTACGACCCCAGTTGACCATATCGTGCATCGCGTGTTCGAGTTTCCCCATATACACGCTTTTGTTCACCTCTTGCTCCAGGGGATCGGTGACAATCTCCTGCTTTTGCAGAGGGTAACGGTCGTTCTCACCGTTAGGATCTATGCGGGTGAGCGTATAATCCATCTTATTGCCTCGCTTTTACTGCGTATTACGGTTAGTGACGCTGTCGGTTTCTGGGTTAACCAGCGTGCGGCGAGAACGTGCTGGCGTCCAATCCAGCGCGCCAATGCGAACGAGGTAAACCAGGCCGGCGAGCAGCACAAATATGAAAATGGCGGCTTCGATAAAGCCAACCCAACCGCTTTCACGGATGGACGTTGACCAGGCGTACAGGTAGAGCGCTTCCACGTCGAAGATGACGAAGAACATCGCGACCAGATAAAACTTGGCCGACAGGCGCAAACGTGCGGAGCCAACGGAGTCGATACCCGATTCAAACGGGGTGTTTTTGCTTCGCGCGCGCGCGCGACCGCCAAGGTACCAGCCGCCGATTAACATCAGGCAACACAGGCCAATGGCAATGATCAGAAAGATAGCGAATGCCCAGTGATGAGCGATGATTTCAGTGGATGTTGACATACGCAAAGCTTTACCAAATAAGTAGCACGACCTGCTCTGCTCTTACCGGCAGATGGACGCTACATCGATTCATGGGGAGGATTAAAAAACCTACAAACAGCCCAATTGGAAACGTAGACCGCAAAATGTTGAGGTTTTTTACTCCTTTCTATAACCTTTTGTCAACTTTAACAAAAGTTTCCTCACATTAATTTACATCAAAGGTATTTCATTAACATTACGTGCCCTTTGATTCGATTCGCTTCAGAAGACCTTACGGTTTACCTGTTGTTGAATCGTGTCCGTATTGTAGCATTAACCGGAATTACCCCTCTATTTTGACAGGATTTTCTGATGATTCATCCCCCCAAAGAGAGGTATTTTCTTGATCTAAGACACGCTTTTGTTAATTCGCCCTGTAAAACGGCAACAATCTATCCGTTTTTTTAACATTAGCAGGTGATATGACATCGCGTTTGGTGAAGGGGGAATTGATGGATGAAATATTTCTAATTACATGATTATTATCACATTATTAGATTCATTTTTTCTTCGGTATCGCAAAAGCACAAAAAAAGAACCGCAAACTCGTTTTTTATCGTCTACGATTCTTTTTTGCACTTACATTTTGTTACCACTTTTCAACCGGAATGTTAATCAATGTCCCTTTCAAACATGAGGGTATTTTCTCCGTCTTCCGGGGTATACATTCCCGCTGAGGGCCAGGGATTGTGGCGCGGTTCCTGAGACTGGAAGATCATCTGCGTCAGCTCGTTTTCACTCTGCGCATCATAGCTCAGCATATATTCGGTTTCCGGCAGCTCCGGCATCCCCTCGCCTTTACCCAACGCACGCAGATCCGGACTCATCATTTCCACCGGACGCGCAGTGACGCCAAGCCCTGCCTTCACCGCCGCGCGAACGGCTGAGAGCGTCGAGGCGACATAGGCCAATCGCCATGGCATGCCTGCGGCATCCAGCGTTTTAATAATCGTATCGCGGAACGGGCTCGGATCGTCAAGCAGCACCAGCGGCAGCGGCTCTTCAGGACGCAGCATAAATTCGGACGCACAGTACCAAAGCGTAGGTGAGGTACGCAGCACCGTCGAGGTAAAGCCTTCCAGCGGATGCGTGGTCAGCGCCAGGTCGACCTCTTTGTTCCGCAACATATCGCCCATAACGCTATGACGCTTCACGCGCACGTCAAGAGCCAGCTTCGGATAGGCCGAGCTAATTCGGTTTAGTAAAAAAGGAAGAATGGTGTCCGCCGATTCATCAGATGAGCCCAGCGTCAGTTGCCCCTGAAGCGGACTAAACATTAGCGACGTGCATGCTTCATCATTAAATCGCAGAATTTTTCGCGCATAGCCCAACAGCTGGATTCCATGCTCCGTCAGCAGCTTATTTCGCCCATGACGGGCGAAGAGCTCCTTTCCCACCAGCTGCTCCAGACGCTGCATCTGCTGGCTCACGGCGGATTGGGTTCGACATACCGCAGCGGCGGCGGCGGCAAAGGTACTCAGATCGGCAACAGCAACAAACGTTCTCAGCAGATCGAGATCGAGGTTCAGTATCGGACGATTGGCATTTATCATATTAATCCACTTACAGGTTCGGAGACCGGCCTGCCTTATTGATGCTGCACTCAAAAATTTCAGGCTAATCCTTTAATCATCTTTCACCAATCGCTGACGAATGACTGCCTGACGAGTGTCAGTATTAAAATTGTCTGTTGCCAGAGTCAGCAACAGTTCCTTTTAACAATATATCCTTTAGCCTGTAGCTATTTATCGGACTCCCCCCGAGCGAAGCCTTGCGTAGGAAGTGGCAAGAAGCGTCGTCACGATAATGCGCCAGGAAGATTGCTGTACGTTTTAAAATAAGCCAGTAAACATGATGAATAACAGTGAGTTATAAAAACAATCATTGATAATCATCAACGAAACTAACTCTTAAGGGTCTTACTAACCATAACATATTAACCGAAAACCATAAGATTTATAAGCCTAAATAAGCTGTATCTCAAAGGGAAAAAAGGTTCAGAATCAAAACAATTTAAGAAATCTAACAAATCACATTCATTACTTTTCAAAATATAAAAAAATATTAATCTTTATCGGATGCCGCCATTAACATCAACTTCACAAAAGTAGGTATCATTACTAATCCTTATTTGTTGGGATTTTATTTTAAATTAAAATGGTTGAAGCAGGCTTAAAGTATATCCTGGCCAACGATACCTAAGCTAAACCATTTCTTTTTTCTTAGACATAAAAACCACTTTATCGAGAAATGATGGCATATCGAACTGCAAAACAATAAATTAACAAAACATCAAACAAAGACAGCCGTCATTCCCCAGTAAAAAACAATGTTCCAACGACAAAAAATGAACAAAATCTTCTACTGCTAACCCTTCAAAACGGCGGGGATGGGGAGTACATTGTTCGGTGCTGACTTCCACGGCAGGGAGTGGCAATAACAGCTAAAAAGGTCAAAGGTTCATGTCCCCCATCGAAAAATCCAGAAAATTAGACAACGTTTGTTACGACATTCGCGGCCCGGTACTCAAAGAGGCCAAACGCCTTGAAGAAGAAGGCAACAAAGTTCTTAAACTGAATATCGGCAACCCGGCGCCTTTCGGGTTTGACGCGCCGGATGAAATTCTGGTCGACGTGATCCGCAACCTGCCGACGGCGCAGGGTTATTGCGACTCCAAAGGTCTCTATTCCGCGCGTAAGGCCATTATGCAGCACTACCAGGCGCGCGGTATGCGTGACGTCACGGTAGAAGACATTTACATTGGCAACGGCGTTTCCGAGCTTATCGTGCAGGCCATGCAGGCGCTGCTCAATAGCGGCGACGAAATGCTGGTACCGGCTCCGGACTATCCGCTGTGGACAGCGGCAGTGTCATTATCCAGCGGTAATGCGGTGCACTATCTGTGCGATGAGTCCGCCGGCTGGTTCCCGGACCTCGACGATATCCGCGCGAAAATTACCCCACGCACGCGTGGCATCGTGATCATCAACCCGAACAACCCTACCGGCGCGGTATACTCAAAAGAGCTGCTGATGGAGATCGTGGAGATCGCCCGCGAGCACAATCTGATCATCTTCGCCGACGAAATCTACGACAAGATCCTCTATGACGCGGCGCAGCATCACTCGATTGCCGCCCTGGCGCCGGATCTGCTGACCGTGACCTTCAACGGTTTATCCAAGACCTATCGTGTGGCCGGTTTCCGTCAGGGCTGGATGGTGCTCAACGGGCCGAAGAAACACGCGAAAGGCTACATTGAAGGGCTGGAAATGCTGGCCTCGATGCGCCTGTGCGCCAACGTTCCGGCGCAGCACGCGATTCAGACCGCACTGGGCGGCTATCAGAGTATCAGTGAATTTATTACGCCGGGCGGACGTCTGTACGAACAGCGTAACCGCGCGTGGGAGCTGATTAACGAGATCCCCGGCGTTTCCTGTGTCAAGCCACAGGGCGCGCTGTATATGTTCCCGAAAATCGACGCGAAACGCTTCAATATTCATGACGATCAGCGCATGGTGCTGGACTTCCTGTTACAGGAAAAAGTCCTGCTGGTTCAGGGCACTGCCTTTAACTGGCCGTGGCCGGATCACGTCCGTATCGTCACCCTGCCGCGTGAGGACGATCTGGAAATGGCCATCACCCGTTTTGGTCGCTTCCTCTCAGGCTATCACCAGCTGTAATCATCATCTGAATTGGCCGCCGGCATTTGCATCCGGCGGCCATCTCTGCGCACAATGCCTTTACTAAAGCTACTGAGTAAGGGTTGTTATGAATCAGAGTCATTTTTTTGCCCACCTCTCCCGCCTGAAGTTAATTAACCGCTGGCCGCTGATGCGCAACGTGCGCACCGAGAACGTCTCTGAACACAGCCTTCAGGTCGCGATGGTCGCTCACGCGCTCGCCGCCATTAAAAACCGCAAGTTTAACGGCCAGCTCAACGCCGAACGTATTGCACTGCTGGCGATGTATCACGACGCTTCCGAAGTGCTGACCGGCGATCTGCCGACCCCGGTCAAGTATTTCAACTCTCAGATTGCCCAGGAGTACAAGGCAATAGAAAAAATCGCCCAGCAGAAGCTCATTGAGATGGTACCGGACGAGCTGCGCGATATTTTTGCGCCGCTTGTCGACGAACATCAAAGCAGCGAAGAAGAGAAAGCGATTGTGAAGCAGGCAGACGCCCTGTGCGCCTACCTGAAGTGCCTGGAAGAGCTATCAGCCGGTAACAACGAATTCCTGCTGGCGAAAGGTCGTCTGGAGAAAACGCTGGCCTCACGGCGCAGCGAAGAGATGGATTACTTTATGGCAGTGTTCGTACCCAGCTTCCATCTTTCACTGGATGAAATAAGCCAGGACTCGCCGCTTTAATCCCCCCGACGACGGTGAGTTTGTAGGCCGGATAAGACGTTTACGTCGCCATCCGGCCTACCTATCCCGTTCATCAGAACGGGAATAAAATCGGCACCAGTATCACGCAGATAATCATCACCAGCACCGTAAACGGCACGCCGATTTTGACGAAGTCGCTGAAGCTGTATCTTCCGGGCCCCAGTACCAGGGTGTTTACCGGTGACGACACTGGCGTCATAAAGGCCGCCGAGGCCGCCATCGCGACGATCATCGCAAACGGATAGGGCGACACTCCCATCGATTTTGCCGTCGCCAGCGCAATCGGCGCCATCAGCACCGCCGTGGCCGTATTAGAGATAAACAAACCAATCGCCGCGCACATGACGAACAGACAGCCCAGCATCAGATAAGGCCCCTGCCCGCCGCCGACGTCCATCAGCCCTTTTACCACCAGATCGACACCGCCGGTTTTTTGCAGCGCTAACGCGAACGGCATCATCCCGACGATCAGGATAATGCTCGGCCAGTGAATTGATTTATAGGCGCTCTGGGCATCGATACAGCGGAATTTGCCCATCAGCAGACAGGCGATAATCGCGGCAATGGGGTTAGGAATTTCATCGGTGAGCATCAGCGCGACCATCAACACCAGGCAAAAGATGGCGTGCGGCGCCTGGCTGTGCGCCGGTGATGCATCGCTCACTTCAACCGGCAGATTGAGGACCACGAAATCGCGGCCATTCTGCGCCAGCTGGCTTATCTGCTTCCAGTTGCCGACCACCAGCACAATGTCGCCCAACTGCAGTGACTCATCCACGACCGAGCCATCGAGCGCTTCGCCATCGCGTTTCATCCCCACGACGTTCAGACCGTAACGGGTACGGAAGCCCATTTCACGAATGGTTTTACCAATCAGTTCGGACTCTGGAATCAGCGACACTTCCGCCATCCCGACGTCCAGCGCCTGATCGGAGAAATACTCGCCGCGCAGCACCATCGGCTCGAGCATCTGCTCGCTACAGAACTGACGCAGGTCGATTTCAGCGGCGGACATATCAATCAGCAGCACGTCGCGCGCGCGAAACTCAGATACCCCATTAACGTTCACAATCACCCGGCGAAAACGACGCCAGCGTTCCACCCCGATAATGTTGGCGCCATAGCGCTCGCGCAGCTTCATGTCGTCGAGACGCTGACCAATCATCGGCGAGCCGGGACGAATCGCCAGACGACGGGCACGGCCGGTCAGGTGATATTCTTTAATCAGATCGCGGAAGGTGCTGCGTTTACGGCTATCCCGCGGCTGGCTGCCATCATCGCCCTTCAGTAAAAAGCGCATGACCAGCATATAGAGGATGCCGAAGACCAGCACCACCAGACCAATTGGCGTGACGCTAAAGAAGCTGAAACCCTCAAGCCCCTCACGAATAAGCTCACTGTTGATAACCAGGTTAGGCGGCGTAGCCACCAGCGTCATCATACCGCTGATAAGCCCGGCAAAGCTCAGCGGCATCATTAAACGCGAAGGGGAAATATTCATGCGCGCCGAGACGCTAAGTACCACCGGGATAAAGATAGCGACGACGCCGGTCGAGCTCATAAACGCCCCCAACCCGGCGACGGTTAACATCAGGAATACCAGCATTTTGGTTTCGCTGTTTCCCGCCACCTGTACCAGCCAGGAGCCCATGTTGGTCGCCACACCGGTGCGCACGAGGCCGTCGCCGATAATAAACAGCGCGGCAATCAAAATCACGTTAGGGTCGCTGAAGCCAGAAAAAGCTTCGCTTAGGGTCAGCGTGCCGCTGAGCACAAAGGCCACAATGATGCCCAGCGCGATCGCATCCATGCGCACCTTGCCGGTGGCGAAAAGCACCACCGCAATTGCAAGCAGACATAGCACCCAAATCAGTTCACCGTTCACAGCACATCCTTGTCATCAAATAAGCGGTAAGTTGTTCAAGTAAAAAGCCGTTGACTATAGTGACAGAAAAAAGCCCCAACGATGTGGGGCTAAATCATAAGATCATGCATTCTGCGAGACGTTGACCCAGCCATCAGCCTGTTTTTCAACCCGCAGCGACGCCAGCGTCGAGAGGACAAAGTCGACCTCCAGCAGCTCGGGCGTCTCCGGCGGTACGTTCACGGCGGCGACATGGCAGCCCGCCGCTAACCCCGACTGTACACCCGCCAGCGCATCTTCGACGACCAGACACGCCTGCGGTGGCAGACCCAGCAGTTCGGCACCCAGTAAATAGGCGTCCGGTTGCGGCTTTCCGCGTTTGACTTGCTCGGCGGTGACGAACACCGCAGGCGTCGGCAGGCCCGCCGCGCGATGACGCGCATGGGCGACCGGAATGGAGCCAGAGGTAACGATGGCCCATTGAACGCTTTGCGCATCAAGATGCTGGAGCAGCGCCACCGCGCCAGGCAGCGCACGAATACCGTCGAGATCGTTCGCTTCTATCTGTTCCAGCCGCAGAAACTCGGCCTGAATTTCCGCCTCCGATTTATCCGGCATAAAATGACGCAGCGTGGTGATCGCCTGTTTGCCGTGAATAAAGTCCAGAACCGCTTGCGGATCAACGCCGTAGCTTTCCGCCCAAAACTGCCAGGAACGCTCAACCACCGGCAGTGAATCCACCAGCGTACCGTCTAAATCAAACAGGAAACCTTTGCACTGCACAGCGGCCTCCATCAGGCGTTAATGATCTGATTAATTTCGTTGCTGCTCAGATGATACTGGCGCGGGCACCCGTGCCAGACGTTCAGCATGCGCTGGTATTTGTCCCACATCGGGGTCTGCGCGTTGAAGCCGTGAGTCCCCGCATCAAAGTGGGTATAGCGGCCTTCCACATTCACCATAAAGCGGACATAGCCCAGGAAACGCGCTTCGGTCGCCGCATCAAAGCCGAGGAAAGTGACACGACGTTCATCAATGGTGTCGGCGTCTTTCAGGTTGGTCCGGGAGACGTGCAGCGCGTGGTACATCTCCATGATGTCGATAACGATACGACAGGTCTCTTCTTTGAGTTCGCCAAATTCACGGTCCAGTTCACGCATCTGTAAACCATAACCACGTTCGATAATGGTCTGCAGGCGGCGGTAGCGCTCAGCGTTGTCGGGATCAAGCATAGTCATCATTTTGTACTGATTGGACAAAATCAGACGTTGAGCATGGGTCATTTCCATTTTTCGACTCCTGTTGCGCTTTGCAGCATAAAAAAAAAGACACAAGGTTTGTGTCTTCTTTTATATGCGTTTTTCGCTATCAATTACAAATCATCGAGGAAAGTTTTATCCAGTTGTTTGAAGGCGCGCTTAAGCGTGTCAGCCAGCGCCTGGTAATCCGGCTTTCCTTCGACCGGCGCGAGCGCCTGCCCGGCTTCCTGTAATTTGCCGCGCACTTCATAGAACCACTGCAGGATTGACGGCGGCAATGGCGTGACGGAACGCTTACCCAACCACCACAGACCTTGCATCGGCAGGCTCAGCGCAAAGAGCGCCGTGGCCACCGCGGGGCCAAGCTGACCACCCAGGGCGATTTGCCAGCAGAGCGTAAAAATCGCCAGCGGTGGCATCAGGCGTATCGCATGGCGCGTCGCGCGAATCACGCGATTCTCAACAAACACCGGCGCAAGACGTTTTTCCAGCGGCCACGTCTTTGCATAGTGCTGCCCCCGGCTAAACAAACTGAAAAAACTGACCGGGCGTTGCTCGGGAGTCGACATGGCTAACCTCAACTTCTCGTATAAAAATTAAAATATTTTTGCAAAACAACAACTGGGTATGACATCGTTCAAAAAATTTTGGCATAGGCCCGGCAATCGGGTATCCTGTGCCAGCCTGAGATAACCTGATTCTATACACTCCGGCACATCAAATTATCGCATATTCTGCCATTGGCTGAAAATTATGCAAAATGGCTTAGAATCAATATGTATTTCTTAGATCATGCCTGAAAAGTGTTCCGGGCATGATGTTAATCATAAATGTCGGTGTCATCCTGCGCTACGCTTAATGACTCATTGACGTTTTTTTAGCCACGTATCATAAATAGGTACTTCCATGTCGAGTAAGTTAGTACTGGTTCTGAACTGCGGTAGCTCCTCACTGAAATTTGCAATCATCGATGCAGTTAATGGTGAAGAATACCTCTCTGGTTTAGCCGAATGTTTCCATCTTCCAGAAGCACGTATCAAGTGGAAAATGGACGGCGGTAAACAAGAAGCGGCTTTAGGTGCAGGCGCCGCTCACAGTGAAGCGCTGAACTTCATCGTTAATACAATTCTGGCACAAAAACCAGAACTGTCTGCTCAGCTGACCGCGATCGGCCACCGTATCGTACACGGCGGCGAGAAGTACACCAGCTCCGTTGTGATCGACGAATCCGTTATCCAGGGCATCAAAGATTCTGCCTCTTTCGCTCCGCTGCACAACCCGGCTCACCTGATCGGTATCGCCGAAGCGCTGAAATCCTTCCCGCAGCTGAAAGACAAGAACGTTGCTGTATTCGATACCGCGTTCCACCAGACCATGCCGGAAGAATCTTACCTGTATGCTCTGCCGTACAGCCTGTACAAAGAACACGGCATCCGTCGCTACGGCGCGCACGGCACCAGCCACTTCTATGTGACTCAGGAAGCCGCGAAAGTTCTGAACAAACCGGTTGAAGAAGTTAACATCATCACCTGCCACCTGGGCAACGGCGGTTCCGTTTCCGCTATCCGTAACGGCGTGTGCGTAGACACCTCCATGGGTCTGACCCCGCTGGAAGGTCTGGTGATGGGTACTCGCTCTGGCGATATCGACCCGGCTATCATTTTCCATCTGCATGACACCCTGGGCATGAGCATCGACCAGATCAACAAGCTGCTGACCAAAGAGTCCGGCCTGCTGGGTCTGACCGAAGTGACCAGCGACTGCCGTTATGTAGAAGACAACTACAAAGATAAAGAAGACGCTAAACGTGCAATGGACGTTTACTGCCACCGTCTGGCGAAATACATCGGCGCTTACACTGCACTGATGGACGGTCGTCTGGACGCGGTTATCTTCACCGGTGGTATTGGTGAAAACGCGGCAATGGTGCGTGAACTGTCCCTGGGCAAACTGGGCGTTCTGGGCTTCGAAGTTGATCACGAACGTAACCTGGCTGCCCGCTTCGGCAAGTCTGGCTTCATCAACAAAGAAGGCACCCGCCCTGCTATCGTTATTCCAACTAACGAAGAGCTGGTCATCGCGCAAGACGCACACCGCCTGACTGCCTGATTCCACACCGCCAGCAATGCTGGCGGTGCTGTTTTGTAACCCGCCCAACGCGGCGGTAACGAAAGAGGATAAACCGTGTCCCGTACTATTATGCTGATCCCTACCGGAACCAGCGTCGGCCTGACCAGCGTCAGCCTTGGCGTGATCCGTGCTATGGAACGCAAAGGCGTTCGTCTGAGCGTCTTTAAGCCTATCGCTCAACCACGTTCCGGTGGCGATGCGCCTGACCAGACTACCACTATCGTTCGCGCAAACTCATCAACGACGACAGCGGCTGAACCGCTGAAGATGAGCCATGTAGAAACGCTGCTCTCCAGCAATCAGAAAGATGTGCTGATGGAAGAGATCATCGCTAACTACCACGCGAACAGCAAAGATGCAGAAGTGGTGCTGGTTGAAGGCCTGGTCCCAACCCGTAAACACCAGTTCGCTCAGTCTCTGAACTACGAAATCGCGAAAACGCTGAACGCGGAAATCGTCTTCGTCATGTCTCAGGGTACCGACACTCCGGAACAGCTGAACGAGCGTATTGAACTGACTCGCAACAGCTTCGGCGGCGCGAAAAACACCAACATCACCGGCGTTATCGTGAACAAACTGAACGCACCGGTTGATGAACAGGGCCGTACTCGCCCGGATCTGTCTGAGATCTTCGACGACTCATCCAAAGCGCAGGTCGTGAAAATCGACGCTGAACAGCTGAAAGGCCACAGCACGCTGCCAGTACTAGGCGCGGTACCGTGGAGCTTCGATCTGATCGCCACTCGCGCGATCGATATGGCGCGTCACCTGAACGCCACCGTGATCAACGAAGGCGATATCAACACCCGCCGCGTGAAGTCCGTAACCTTCTGTGCGCGTAGCATCCCGCACATGCTGGAGCACTTCCGTGCAGGTTCCCTGCTGGTAACCTCCGCAGACCGTCCGGACGTGCTGGTTGCAGCCTGCCTGGCCGCGATGAACGGCGTGGAAATCGGTGCCCTGCTGCTGACCGGCGGCTACGACATGGATCCGCGCATCAGCAAGCTGTGTGAGCGTGCATTCGCTACCGGCCTGCCGGTATTCATGGTGAACACCAACACCTGGCAGACCTCTCTGAGCCTGCAGAGCTTCAACCTGGAAGTTCCAGTTGATGACCGCGAGCGCATCGAGAAAGTTCAGGAATACGTTGCCAACTTTATCAATCCGGAATGGATTGATTCCCTGACTGCGACCTCTGAACACAGCCGTCGTCTGTCTCCGCCGGCATTCCGCTACCAGCTGACCGAGCTGGCGCGTAAAGCGGGCAAACGCGTTGTTCTGCCGGAAGGCGACGAACCGCGTACCGTTAAAGCGGCCGCTATCTGTGCGGAACGCGGCATCGCAACCTGCGTCCTGCTGGGTAACCCGGACGAAATCAACCGCGTTGCGGCCTCTCAGGGTGTTGAACTGGGCGCTGGCGTTGAAATCGTTGATCCGGATGTGGTTCGCGAAAGCTACGTGGCTCGCCTGGTCGAACTGCGTAAGAACAAAGGCATGACCGAAACCGTTGCCCGCGAACAGCTGGAAGACAACGTGGTTCTCGGTACCCTGATGCTGGAACAGGACGACGTAGACGGCCTGGTTTCCGGTGCGGTTCACACCACTGCGAACACCATTCGTCCGCCGCTGCAGCTGATCAAAACTGCGCCGGGTAGCTCTCTGGTGTCTTCCGTGTTCTTCATGCTGCTGCCTGAACAGGTTTACGTTTACGGCGACTGCGCGATCAACCCGGATCCGACTGCAGAACAGCTGGCAGAGATCGCGATTCAGTCCGCTGAATCCGCCATTGCTTTCGGTATCGAACCGCGCGTTGCAATGCTCTCCTACTCCACCGGCACCTCTGGTGCAGGTAGCGACGTAGAGAAAGTTCGCGAAGCAACTCGTCTGGCACAGGAAAAACGTCCTGACCTGATGATCGACGGCCCGCTGCAGTACGACGCCGCTGTTATGGCTGACGTAGCAAAATCCAAAGCACCGAACTCTCCGGTTGCAGGTCGCGCTACCGTGTTCATCTTCCCGGATCTGAACACCGGTAACACCACCTACAAAGCGGTACAGCGTTCTGCCGACCTGATCTCCATCGGGCCGATGCTGCAGGGTATGCGCAAGCCGGTGAACGACCTGTCTCGTGGCGCGCTGGTAGACGATATCGTCTACACCATCGCTCTGACCGCGATCCAGTCTTCACAGCAGCAGTAATTCTTGCTGATGGCATGAAAAAGGCGACCAACAGGTCGCCTTTTTATTTACAGTAGCTCTCGCGCGGCCGACACAATATCATGCGCAGTCAGGCCATATTCTTTCTGTAAAAAGTCCTGCGTTCCCACCTGGCCGTAGCGTTCTTTTACCCCCACCCGCCGCATCGGTACGGGACACGTTTCGACAAGCACTTCCGCCACCGCTGACCCCAGGCCGTTATGGATGCTGTGGTTTTCACAGGTCACGATACGCCCGGTTTTTTCCGCGTAGTTTTTTACCAGCATTTTGTCGATTGGCTTGAGGGTGAACATGTCGATCACCGCCGCGCTGACCCCAAGCTGCTCAAGCTGGCGTGCCGCTTCCAGCGCCTCTGTCACCATAATACCGTTGGCAATCAGCGTAATATCACTACCTTCGCGCAGCACGTTGCCCTTGCCGATGGTAAAGGTTGACCCTGGCGCATACACGCTCGGCGCCTGCTTGCGGATGGTACGCAGCCAGTAAAAACCGTCGAGGTTGATGAGCTGACGCAGAATATCTTCAAACATCACCGCATCGGTGACTTCCAGCACCACCGAATGCGCCAGACCGCGGACAATCCCCATATCCTCAAAAGACATATGCGTACCGCCGTTATGACAGGCGGTCACTCCCGCGTCAGAGGCAATCACCTTGACGTTATTGCGCTGATAATCCAGCGACATAAACAGTTGGTCAAAGCAGCGGCGGCTGGCAAACGCGGTAAACGTATGCACAAACGGCTTACGTCCGGTGAGCGATAGCCCGGCGGCGGTGCCAATCACGTTCGCTTCCATAATGCCGCAGTTGATCACATGTTGCGGATACTCGCGGGCAACGCTGTCCATCGCCATAGAGCTCATCAGATCAGCTTCCAGCGCAATGATCGGGCTGCCCTCGGCAATCTGCTGGGCAACAAATCCGGCGTATACTTTACGCATTTCCAGAGCGTCTTTTTGTCCTGCTGGGGCAACCTTAATCATGTTCAGTCTCCAGTTGGCGAATGCTCTCGTTTATCGTCTCTTTCATCTCATCCGTCAGGCGTAAATGGTGGTTATTGGCGAGATTCTCGAGATAGGGCACCCCCTGGCCTTTGACGCTATCGAGGATCACCACCCGTGGGCGAGCATCAACAGGCGGCACCGGCTGTACCGCCGCCAGCAGCCCTGGGATGTCATCGCCTTTCACGGTCACCACGTCAAAACCAAAGGCGCGGAATTTTTCGTCAAGGTTGAAAGGACAGATAATGTCATCCAGCTTGCCGTCGAGCTGCAGCTTGTTCCAGTCGACAAAGACGGTCAGGTTATTCAGACGATGATGGGCAATAAACTGGAACGCCTCCCAGCACTGCCCCTCATTCAGTTCGCCATCCCCCACGATGCAGAAAACACGATTCGCGCGCCCCGCCAGTTGATGCGAGAGCGCCATCCCCGCCGCGATGGAAATCCCCTGCCCCAACGACCCCGTCGTCGCGTCCACGCCGCGCGTTTTGAGCCTGTCCGGATGACTCGGGAGCCGCGTTCCGTTTTGGTTCAGCGTACTCAGCTCCTCAATCGGGAAATATCCCTTAATCGCCAGCGTACTGTACAGCGCCGGGCCGGCGTGCCCTTTCGACAGCACAAAATAGTCCCGTTCTGGCCAGTCCGGGTCTGCCGGGTCAATTTTCATTACCGCGCCGTACAGCACGGCCAGCGTTTCCACCACCGACATGCTGCCGCCGTAATGGCCGAACCCCAGATTGGTCAGCGATTTCAGGGTTTCCACGCGAATCTCACGCGCCAGTGCGCTCACTTCTTTCACATTCATGATTTAGCCCCGTTGTTCTCCTGCGCGCTGCCGCCCACAGATTTCTTTTTCGCAAAAACGTTGTACGCCACCAGCGCTGCAAACAAGGCGACGACCAGGCCCGTAATAGCAAACGGCGACAGGTAGCGGGCCAGGTTCCCCAGCACAATACCGACAACGCCAAAATCAGCATCCGAGAAGGTCGTATTGGCAAAGCCAATCGCCCCCAGTACTGGCAAGAGCAGCACAGGCAGGAAGGTGATCAGCAGACCGTTAGCAAACGCGCCAATCATCGCGCCGCGTCGGCCACCAGTGGCATTGCCAAACACGCCGGCCGTCGCGCCGGTAAAGAAGTGCGGCACCACGCCGGGTAAAATCAGCACCCACTTAAACTGCCCACACAGGAACAGCCCAACGAGTCCACCCAGGAAGCTGAACAAGAAACCAATTAACACCGCGTTAGGGGCGTAGGGATACACCACCGGGCAGTCCAGCGCCGGGCGTGCATGCGGCACCAGCTTTTCCGAGAAACCGGTAAACGCCGGTACGATCTCAGCCAGAATCAGGCGAACCCCTTGCAGGATGATGAATACACCGGCAGCAAAGGTGATCGCCATAATGATGGCGTAGACGAGGTAGTTCTGACCGCCGCTGAAGGTGCTTTCAACATATTCACGCCCTGCGCTGACCGCCATGATCAGGTAGATAATCATCATGGTCAGAGAAATGGAGATAGAGCTGTCACGCAGAAAACTCAGGTTCTTCGGCAGGTTCATCTCTTCGGTCGAACGCGACCCTTTACCGCAGACGCTGCCGATCCAGCCCGAAAGCACATAGCCCAACGTACCGAAGTGGCCGAAGGCGATGTCATCGGTGCCGGTAATACGCTTCATATAGCGCTGTGCCAGCGCCGGGAAGAATGCCATGACCAGGCCGAGGATCAGCGAGCCGGTAAAGACCAATCCGATACCGTCGAAACCCGCAACGGTCAGGATTACGCCGATCATGCAGGCCATATAGAAGGTATGATGGCCGGTCAGGAAGATATATTTCAGGCGCGTAAAACGGGCGACCAGAATATTCGCGACCATACCAAATGCCATAATTAACGCCGTTGACGCGCCGTACTTCTCAAGCGCAATAGAAACAATCGCCTCATTATTCGGAATAATGCCTTGTATATTAAAGGCGTGTTCAAACATCCCTCCCAGTGGATTCAATGAGCCAACTAATACTGTCGCCCCACCGCCCAGGACAATAAACCCCAGGATAGTTTTAATCGTTCCCTTCACAACATCGGAAAAAGATTTCTTTTGTGCCACCAGGCCAATTAGCGCAATTAGCCCGACCAACACCGAAGGCACTTTGAGTATATCAACAACAAAATTCAGCGTTTCAAGGATAAACATATCCGCCTCGCTATATAGAATTATTGTTTGGCAAACCAGGCGCGCAGCTGCGCTTCGAGTTCGTTAATATCGATGATGTTAGTAATGACCACCAGCTGACTCTCCGGCACGCTGGCGCTGGCGGCGATGTCTTTGGCCATCACGAATAAATCAGCCGCTCCCGGGGTAGCCGATGACAGATCCGAGTGCTCCACCTCAGCCTCTATTTCGAGCTTTTTAAGCACTTTTTTAATATTCATCTCAACCATAAAACTACTGCCCAGGCCAGAACCGCAAATTGCCATAATTTTCATTATTGTCACCTTTTGGGTAGAGTGCATTCCCATCACGCAGGCGCGTAATGTGCTATAAGTCGGATTGTATAAATAAATTAGAAACGTGCGATGATAGTTTTAATCTCCTCGATACTGGTTGCCTGATGTAATTTATGCATATCTTCGTCGCTGGAAAATAATTCCGCCAGCGCAGAGATCATTTCAATATGGCTATGCTTATCCGGTGCCGCCAGCATAATAACGAGGTCCACAGGATCGAATTCTTCACAGCCAAATGATACGCCCTGCTGCAATTTCAGCAGCGACAGCCCTAAGCCGTTGGCGCCTTCTTCAGGCCGCGCATGAGGCATAGCCAAACCCGGCGCCAGCACATAGTACGGCCCCAGCTTACGATGCTGTTCCACGATGGCCGCCACGTATTTTTTTTCAATCACGCCCGCTTCCAGCAGCGGCCGGGCGCAGATATCCAACGCCTGCGACCAGTCTTCGACACGCTGTTGCAGCGTAATAGTGGCATCGGAGATCCAGGTATTGAGCATTTTGTCCCTCGTCTTTTCGCAAAAGATGGGCAAACTTTATGCAACCAGACAACAGTTATCTGAGAGGACGCTCACAAAGATAGCGCTATCATTCAAGAACACACAGATTTGTGATAGCGCTATCATTTCGCAATCATCACATGAAAACGCAGAAAAATTTCCCGGTTAGGGCGTATACTCCCTGACAGATGAAGTAATGGATGATAATAAAAAACGTCTGTTTAGCAGGAATATGTATGTCTCTTACCCGAAAACGACGGAGTACCGGCAAGGTGACGATCGCCGATGTTGCTCAGTTAGCTGGCGTCGGCACCATGACCGTGTCCCGTGCGCTTCGCACGCCGGAACAGGTCTCCGATAAGCTACGAGAAAAAATCGAAGCGGCGGTTGCAGAACTCGGGTATATGCCCAATCTCGCCGCCAGCGCGCTGGCATCCGCCTCTTCAAAGACCATCGCCATGGTGGTGCCCAATCTTGCCGAGGCGGGCTGTTCCGCCATGTTTGCCGGGCTTCAGCAGATATTGCAGCCGGCAGGCTATCAAATCATGCTCGCAGAATCGCAACACCGTCTTGAGCAGGAAGAAAAGTTGCTGGAAACGCTGCTGGCCTCAAATATCGCTGCCGCCATACTGCTTAGCGTTGAACATAGCGACACCGTTCGTCACTGGTTAAAGAACGCCTCGATTCCGGTCATGGAAATCGGTGCAATGCGGACCGATCCTCTCGATATGAATATTGGGATTGATAACGTAGCCGCCATGTTCGAGCTGACTGAAATGCTTATCCATCGCGGATATCAGAATATTGGTTTACTGTGCGCCAACCAGGAACAGTGGATTTTCCAGCAGCATTTACATGGTTGGTATAAAGCGATGTTGCGCCACCATATGTCGCCCACCCGAGTGATTAACGCGGCCCTGCCCGCTAACTTTTCCACGGGCGCTTCTCAGCTTCCCGAGTTTATTCTGGCATGGCCGGAGCTGGATGCGCTGGTCTGTGTTTCCGATGAGCTTGCCTGTGGGGTGCTCTATGAATGCCAACGTCGGCGGATTAAAGTGCCGGATGATTTAGCCGTCGTCGGCTTTGGCGACAGCGACGTTAGCCGGGTATGTCAACCACCGTTGACAACCATGGCTGTACCGCATCATAAAATTGGTCTGGAGGCCGGACGCGCGCTTCTGGAACGGCTTAACGAGGGAGACTGGAGCGACAGGAAAACCATCGTCTCCAGTTTATGCATGAGGGATAGCTGCTAGCGATTACTCGGCTTCTTCCTCGACGTGGACTTCGTTGTTGGCGTTTCGCGTCATCCACAGCGCCAGCGCCTTCAGCGAGTCATCGGTAAATTCATCACAGCGGGCAGTAATTTCTTCCGGCGTCATCCAGCACACTTCGCTCACCTCTTCTTCCTGCAAGGCAAACGGCCCGTGTGAAACGCAGCTGAACAGGCTTCCCCAAACACGGCAGTGTTTATCTTCAAAATAGAATTGCCCGTGGTCGGCGAATGGCACGCCAGCAATGCCCAGTTCCTCTTCCGCCTCGCGGCGAGCGGACTCCAGCAGCGGCTCATCTGCCTGAACGACACCCCCAGCGGTGGCGTCCAGCATACCCGGCTGGTAGTCTTTCGTTTCGGTGCGGCGTTGCACCAGGATTTTGCCCATGCCGTCGTGCACGACGATATAGGTTGCCCGGTGACGCAGGCACTGCGCGCGCATCTGTTCACGGCTCGCTTGCGCGATGACCTCATTGTCTTCGCTGACAATATCGACCCATTCCGTGCTTGCCAAATGATTCTGCTCGACCATCCGAAAACCTTACCTTGAAAGCGCTCTTTACGGCGCGTTTTGTGATTGATGGGTAACTTACGGGTTAATAGCAACCTCTGCAATAACCTGTTGATCATTGAGTGCTAAAACTTGCAGTTTATGCCCGTCAAGCAGCCCATAGCTGGCAGCAAAACCGCCCTTAGGAATGCTAACTGAACCGGGGTTAAATAAGAATATCTCATCGCGTTTTTCTGCCACCGGAAGGTGCGTATGTCCGTAAACCAACACATCATTCGCGGCCAATGGCGGAAGATTCGCCGGACCATAAAGATGCCCGTGTGTCAAAAACAGCCGCTGATGTTCGGTGAGCACCTGCTGCCACGGCGCGGTAATGGGAAAGTGCAATAGCATCTGGTCAACTTCGCTATCGCAGTTGCCGCGCACGGCGATAATACGCTCGGCAACGCTATTGAGGCGTTCTGCCACCAGGGCCGGGGCATAGCCCTCCGGCAGTGCGTTACGCGGCCCATGGTTAAGAACATCCCCCAGAATCACCAGCCAGCGTGCGCCGCTCTCGGCAAACAGCGCCAGCACCCGTTCGGCAGCCGGTAACGAGCCATGAATATCCGATGCAAACATCAGCTTCATTAATCAAATCCCCACAATGATAAACCCCAATATCATAATGGATTACATCGACTTTTTCAGCCTGCGCGTTTTGCCGAAAGCGCCACATAACGTTGCACCGAGGCGCGCTGCCATTGGAAGGCCGCATAGTCTGCAAGCTGTTCCGGCACATCGTCTCCGTTGAATACCAGCCGGTTAAGCATCAGCGCCAGGTCGGTATCCGCCAGACACCACTCGCCAAACAGGTTGGGTCGACCGTGAGCCAGCAGCGCACTGGCGGTGTCAAACAGTTTAGCCGCGCTTTTGCGTCCTGCCTCCGTCAGCGGCGCTTTTTTCTCGCCAGCAAAGATAACCGACGTCGGCCGCTCTTCGCGGATAGGCATCAGGTCGCTGCGCAACCACGCCTGAATCTGTCGGGTAAGCGCGCGTTTTTGCTGGTCGTGCGGATACAACCGCTCCCACTCTGGCGGTGCAAAACGCTCATCAAGGTATTCCGTGATCGCGGAGGATTCACTGAGTGCAAAATCATCGACTTCGAGCAAGGGAACGCGACGGGTCGCCGCATAGCCGCGCCAGCCAGCCTGCAGATGTTCCCCCTGGTCGAGATTGACAGTTTTCAGGGTAAACGGCAGTCCTTTCTCCTGTAGGGCAACATAAACGGACATCACATAAGGCGAAAAGAAATCAGAATCGGACCAAAGCGTAAGAGTGGGCTGGCTCATAGTTTCCTCAACGGTGGGCAGACGAAATGCGAACGATACAGGCGCGAACCGGCGTCCATGACAACTGATTGCCAACATAGCTTGTCTTTATACGGATGTCACTTGCCCTCAACATGAGGATTTTGCAATCAGCAATCCCTACGTCAGAGCTTGCCGCGTGACAGGCGCTTTCGTGTATGATGAAGTGGACAACAATAAATAAGGAGAACACCTGCAATGTCTCAGTCTGACGCCGTCATCCGCATCAAAAACCTGCGCCTGCGCACCTTTATCGGCATCAAAGAAGAGGAGATCGCGAATCGTCAGGACATCGTCATCAATCTACAAATTCGCTATCCAGCAGAGAAATCACGCAGCAGCGAAGATATCAACGACGCGCTGAACTACCGCACCATCACCAAAAATATTATTCGCCACGTAGAAAGTAACCGTTTCTCTTTGCTGGAAAAATTAACTCAAGATGTGCTCGATATCGCACGCGAACATCACTGGGTCACTTATGCTGAAGTGGAGGTCGATAAACTTCACGCGCTGCGTTATGCCGACTCGGTGTCCATCACCCTAAGCTGGCAACGCTAAGCGCCCCCTGCGGGAGGTCATATGAGAATTCTGCTTACCGGCGGCACTGGGCTGATAGGCCGCCATTTAGTTTCGCGCTTGCTGACGCTGGGCCATACGGTGTGCGTCGTGACCCGTTCTCCGGAAAAAGCCCGACAGATGCTCGACGCGCGCGTCGAGATTTGGCCAGGCCTGCAGAATGTGTCCACCCTTGACGGTGTCGACGCGGTCGTTAACCTGGCCGGTGAACCCATTGCCGACAAGCGCTGGACCCACGCGCAAAAGCAGAAACTGTGTGACAGTCGCTGGGCAATCACCCAGCGTCTCAGCGAACTCATTCAGGCGAGCGAGACGCCGCCTGCCGTGCTGATTTCCGGCTCGGCTACCGGCTACTATGGCGACCTGGGTGAAGTCGTGGTCACGGAAGAAGAGCCGCCGCATAACGAATTTACCCACAAGCTGTGCGCTCGCTGGGAGCAAATCGCCAGCTCCGCGCAGAGCGACCGCACCCGCGTCTGTCTGCTGCGTACCGGCGTGGTGCTGGCCCGCAGCGGAGGGATCCTCGGCAAAATGGTGCTGCCATTTAAGCTGGGGCTCGGTGGCCCCATCGGCAACGGCAGGCAGTACCTGGCGTGGATTCATATCGACGATATGGTCAACGGCATCCTGTGGCTGCTGGATAACGATCTGCGCGGGCCGTTTAATATGGTCTCTCCCTACCCGGTCCGTAACGAACAGTTTTCCCACGCGTTGGGTCAGGCCTTAAACCGTCCGGCTTTTCTGCGCGTTCCCGCCACCGCCATCCGCCTGCTGATGGGAGAATCGTCCGTGCTGGTACTCGGCGGCCAGCGCGCGCTACCCAAACGGCTGGAAGCGGCCGGGTTTACCTTCCGCTGGTACGATCTGGATGAAGCGCTGGCCAATATTCTGCGCTAGCGCCACCTATGTCTATCCGGTGATAGCGCTCGGCTAT
Source organism: Kluyvera sp. (assembly GCF_965301105.1). Classification (NCBI taxonomy): domain Bacteria; kingdom Pseudomonadati; phylum Pseudomonadota; class Gammaproteobacteria; order Enterobacterales; family Enterobacteriaceae; genus Kluyvera; species Kluyvera sp. The sequence goes on along the minus strand of NZ_CBDKZX010000039.1, from coordinate 12,104 downwards.
CACCGGCCAAACTAACATATTGGTTTGCAACTCGGCTTTGATGCTAAGGTATGTGTTTTGGCTCTTCGTTACGGCAATCTTTATGGTCTCAATCACCACTCCACGGCTACAGCTTTCCCCCTTCAATGAGCACGACTGGCCCTTCTTTTTACAACTGCGACAAAACCGCGAGGTGATGCGTTTTATGGGCGAAGTGCTGGATGAAGCGGCGATACATACGATATTTAAACAACGCTGCCGGGAAGCGGGTATTTTCGTTATCCGCGATGCGCAGGGCACGCCACTAGGCGATATCGGTCTACGTATCAGCAGCAGAAACCCGCATGAAGCGGACGTCGGTTATGCGCTGTTGCCGACTGCGCAGGGTAAGGGCTATGCCAGCGAAGCGCTGGCGGCCATTTGCGACTTCGGCTTTCAACAGCTTTCGTTGGGGGCGATTAATGCCTGGGTGCTGGGCGATAATCAGCATTCGGCGCATCTGTTGGAAAAACAGGGTTTCACCCGCACGCAGGTGCTGGAAAAGGCGTATCTGTTGAATGGCCAGTACTATGATGACTGGGTGTATCGACTGGAAAAACAGGCCCGTTAACCGGGCCTGTACCCGCTTAACGCGATGCCGCACCGCTCGCCAGGAAGGCAGCCTCAAGATCGTTGATCAGCACCTCCGCTGGTTCCTGGCCGACAGAAAGACGAATCAGGCCCCGGGAGACGCCCGATTCATCAAGCGCCGCCTGATTGTAACCGCGGTTAGGCGAAATAATCAGACTCTCATAGCCCCCCCAGCTAGGACCAATTTTAAACACCCGGCAGGCATCAATAAAACCTTTCACCTTCTCAAAATCGGCGTTTTTCAGTTCAAAGCTGAACAGCCCTGAGAAACCGCTCATCTGGCGTTGGATAATCTCTTTTTCCGCCGTCGACGCCAGATAGGGGTGGCGAATATTTTCGACATCGTCGCGGCGCCGCAACCAATCAATCACCTTGATGGCATTATGCTGATGCGCCTGCATTCGTACCGGCAGCGTACGTAAGCCGCGCAATAACAGCCACGCGCTGAACGGTGCCAGCACAGCCCCTAATAGCTGATGCGAAAAATCACGAATCGGCCCCATCAGCGAAGACCGGGTAATCACCACACCAGCCAGAATATCGCTATGCCCGGCAAGATATTTAGTACAAGAATGAATAACAATATCAAAACCGAGGCTGAGTGGTTTCTGGAAGAGCGGCGTCGGCCACGTATTATCAATGGCGGTAATAATATTATGCCGCGCAGCCAGTTCGGCAATCGCCCGCAAATCGACGACTCTCATGGTCATCGAACCGGGGGATTCCGTATAAATCATTCGCGTATTAGGTTTTATTTTACACGCAATCTCCAGCAAATCGCCGTCGGGAATAATATCGTATTCCACATCATATTTTTGCGCCAACGACTTAACCAGTTCAACGGCTGGGCCATAGACTTGATTGACCAGAAGAATATGATCGCCGCGATTCAGGTAACCGATCATCACCGCGCCAATCGCGCCCATTCCCGATGCAAAGCATCGCGCCTCTTCCCCGCCTTCCAGACGCGCCAGCTTCTCTTCAGCCATGCGAACCGTTGGGTTCAGACCGCGGCTGTATATATAACGCCGCGTCTCCTGCAGCATATCATCGCAATATTGTTGATAATTTTTTTGCGCAAACAGGCTGGTCTGTATAATTGGCGGCGCCACTGCGCCAAAATAAGCTTCATGCGGTTCGTCCATGCCAGAGCAGGCAAGATAATCGCTTTCCAACACAGCGCCGTTATTCATTAACATATTTTCATAGCTAGCCATTATATATTTCCCATTTTATTTTCCTGATGCAGAAATATGACAGCCAGCAACGATAATTTATGTTGTATGTGTAGAAAAACGGAAAATAATAAAGGCTGGATTATCCAGCCTTTATTTTATTTGAGCGCGCCGCTGAGGAACTGCTGCAAGCGCGGGCTTTTCGGATTGCCGAACACCTCTTCTGGTTTGCCTTCTTCCTCAATTTTCCCCTGATGGAGGAAAATGACGTGCGAAGAGACATGGCGCGCAAAGCCCATTTCGTGGGTCACCACCACCATGGTTTTCCCCTCTTCCGCCAGTTGCTGCATGATACGCAGCACCTCGCCCACCAGTTCAGGGTCCAGCGCGGAAGTCGGTTCATCAAACAGCAAGACCTCCGGCTCCATCGCCAACGCCCGGGCAATGGACACACGTTGCTGCTGTCCACCGGACAGATGCACCGGATATTTACCCTGCTGCCGCTCGTCGATGCCCACCTTTGCCAGATACTTCACCGCCCGCTCGCGCGCTTCCTGCTTGCTCAGACCCAGCACCTGAATGGGGGCTTCCATCACGTTCTCCAGCACCGTCATGTGGCTCCACAGATTGAAGTGCTGGAAGACCATTGTCAGGCGCGTGCGTAGCAGGCGCAGCTGGTTTTTATCGGCCACCTTGAGTTGACCGTCATTATCGCGCACCAGGCCAATATTCTGCCCATTGACGATAATCGTGCCTTCGCTCGGCTTTTCGAGGAAGTTAATGCAGCGCAGAAAAGTACTTTTTCCCGACCCCGACGAACCGATAATGCTGATCACATCGCCAGCGTTAGCTTTCAGCGACACGCCCTTCAGCACCTCGTGCTCACCGTAGCGTTTGTGCAGGTCGATTACGTTTAGTTTTTTATCAGCCATCATGTTCTCAGTGCGTAGAAGTCGGTTTCATATGCTGTAACCAGCGCTTTTCCGCTTTGCGGAACAGGCGAATCAGCACATAGGAGATAATCAAATAGAGCACCGCTGCAATGCCGAAGGCGGTAAACGGCTGATAGGTCGCCGAGTTGATATCGCGGGCAATTTTCAGCAGATCCGGGACGGTCGCGGTGAACGCCAACGCTGTCGAGTGCAGCATCAGGATCACCTCGTTGCTGTAGGCAGGCAGCGCGATGCGCAGCGCCGACGGCAGAATAATGCAGCGGTAGAGCTTAAACGATGAGAAGCCGTAGGCGCGCGCCGCTTCAATCTCCCCTGCCGGCACCGAGCGAATCGCCCCGGCGAAAATTTCGGTGGTGTAGGCGCAGGTGTTGAGCGTTAAGGCCAGCACCGTACAGTTCAGGCCGCTGCGGAAAAAAGCGTTCAGCAGTTCGGTGCCTTTGACAATCTCCAGCGTATACATCCCGGAATAGAACACCAGCAGCTGCACATACAGCGGCGTGCCGCGAAAAATATAGGTGAACAGCCACACCGGAAACTTAATGTATTTGTTGCTTGAGACGCGGGCGATGGCGAGAAACAGCGCCATAATGCCGCCCATCACCACTGACAGCACCAGCAGCCACAGGGTGATCGCCACGCCGGTAAAGCGGTAACCGTCGGTCCACAGCAGCGCTTTCCAGTACTCCTGAATAATCTCAATCACAGGTCAGCCCTCTTCACGCCCACGGAGTAGCGGCGTTCGAGCAGCAGCAACACGCCATTGGAAACGGTAGTAAATAGCAGATAAATCAAGCCACAGACGATGGCAAAATAGAACGGTTCCCAGGTGCTCTTGCCGGCCAGTTGGGTGGCCTTGACCACATCTTCCAGCCCCAGCAGCGACACCAGCGCGGTGGCTTTGAGGATCACCTGCCAGTTGTTGCCAATCCCCGGCAGCGCGTAACGCATCATGGCCGGAAAAAGAATACGACGGAAGGTTTGACCGCCGGTAAAACCAAAGGCCGTCGCGGCCTCAATATGCCCTTTCGGCACGGCCATAAAGGCGCCGCGGAAGGTTTCGGTGAAATAGGCACCGTAGATGAAACCCAGGGTGATAATCCCGGCGATCATCGGGTCAATATCAAACTGCCCGATGCCGAGCGAGTCGGTGATAAGGTTAAGTACCATCTGCAGACCATAAAAGATCAGCAGCATCAGCACCAGGTCGGGCACCCCACGAATCAGCGTGGTATAGCCCTCAAAAATTAACGCCAGTACGCGATTTCGGGAGAGCTTGGCTCCCGCGCCAACCAGACCAATAAGCACGGCCAGAACCACTGAGCTGATAGCCAGCTCAAGGGTGACAAGGGCGCCCTGAAAAATTACCTGTGAAAACCCGTACAGCATGCTGCCAATCCTGTCTTTACGCCCATCGCCCCGTGCGTGCGAAGCGATGGGTTACTCGTGATGATTATTCGCCGTAAACGTTAAAATCGAAGTACTTCTTCGCCAGCTTGTCGTAGGTGCCGTCAGCACGCATTTCAGCAAACGCCTTGTTCAGCGCGTTCAGCAGTTCGGTATCGTCTTTACGCAGGCCCATACCGGTACCGACGCCAAACAGCTTTTCGTCTTTAATGGACGGGCCGCCGAACTGGTAGTCTTTGCCGATTGGCTGCTTCAGGAAACCTTCGCTCGCCGCCACTTCGTCCTGGAACGCCGCGTCGATACGGCCAGCAGTCAGGTCAGAGTAGATATTGTCCTGGCCCTGGTAGGAGACGATTTCAATCCCTTTCGGCGCCCAGTGCTCGTTACCGTAGGTTTCCTGGGTGGTACCCTGCAGCACGCCCACGCGCTTGCCTTTCAGCGTGGCGAGGTCCGGGGTAACCGGGGAACCTTTTTTCACGACCAGACGCGAGTCGGCGGCATAAAGTTTGTCGGTAAAGGCGATTTCCTGCTGACGTTTTTCCGTGATCGACAGCGATGACATGATGGCATCGATTTTCTTCGCTTTCAGCGAGGGGATCAGTGCGTCCAGCGGGTTCTCCACGAAGGTACATTGTGCCTGGATGCGCTTACAGAGCTCTTTTGCCAGATCAATGTCAAAACCCACTAATTCACCCTGGGCATTTTTCGACTCGAACGGTGCGTACGTTGGGTCAGTGCCAATACGTACTTTTTGCGGAATTGCTGCAAATGCGCTGGAAGCAGAAGCAAGCGCTAAGACCAGAGAAAAAGACAACGCCAGTTTTTTCATAATCATCCTCAACAGACCGAAATTCTTGTGGGTTTTTAGAAATTATCTGAGCAGTTATCGTGCCATCTTTCGGCCCATCAAGGCAAAGTATTCTGCCCTTCCGGCTGGCTTTTTTCTCATTAAAAATGCTTAATTATGCAACCATGCGCAACTTTCGAGCAAAAAACGCACCATCATGGTGCATCGATAAAAATATGCACCATGATGACACTTCAGACCGCTTAGTCGCCGTAGACGTTAAAGTTGAAGTATTTCTTCGCCATTTTGTCGTAGGTACCATCGGCACGCAGCTCCGCCAGCGCTTTATCCAGCGCCGCTTTCAGCTCAACGTCGTCTTTACGTAGCCCAACGCCCGTGCCGTCGCCGAAGTATTTCTTGTCTTTTACCGACGGACCGGCAAAGTCAAAATCTTTCCCGGCGGGTTGTTTGAGGAAGCCTTCGCTGGCGGCCACTTCGTCCTGGAACGCGGCGTCAAGACGCCCGGCAGCCATGTCGGAGTAGATCAGGTCCTGATTTTGATAGGCGACCACGTCAACGCCTTTACTGCGCCAGTTTTCATTGGCATAGGCTTCCTGGGTCGATCCCTGCAGCACGCCAATATGCTTGCCTTTCAGGGCGTCCAGCGTCGGCTTAATGGCCGAGCCTTTCGCGGCTATCAGGCGAGAGTCAGCCGCGTAAAGCTTGTCGGAGAAGGCAATCTCCTGCTGACGTTTTTCCGTGATGGACAATGAAGAGATGATGGCATCGATTTTCTTCGCTTTCAGCGAAGGAATCAGCGCATCAAAGTCGCTCCCCACCCAGGTGCACTTGATGCTGGCGCGTTTGCACATTTCGTTGCCCAGATCGATATCAAAGCCGATGAAATCGCCTTTGGCATCTTTCGATGAGAACGGTGCGTAGGTGGTATCGGTACCGATGCGAATGCTCTGCGGCAGTGCGGCAAAAACGCTGGCGGCGCTGCTGAGGCCCAGCAGCAAAGAGAGAGCAAGAACCGTCTTCTTCATACGTTCCCCTATTAAATCGTGATGTTGTTAACTGCGATATAGTTATGTTGTGTTGTGCTTGCCAACCTGACATTGCATCTTCTGTGCCATATTTTTCGTCATAACAGCAAACAACGTTAAATATGTTAACAATAAGATAACAAGAGGTGAACATGAGGGAAGATATCAGCCGCAGCGTATAAATCGAGCACAAAAATGCAATCGGGATGATTAAATAGCGAGGATTTGATCGGCGTTGCAGATTTGCCCTGAAACAGGGCAAAAGATACATTAAGCGCGCTTTTTCGTGCGCGGTCAGGCTCCCGACCAGCGGGTAAACAGATCGTCCGGCAACGCGATATCGAACTGATCGAGCACCCGGTTAACGGTCTGGTTGATGACGTCATCCAGCGTTTGTGGTCGATGATAGAACGCCGGCACCGGCGGCATGATAACGGCACCTATCTCTGCCGCCTGAGTCATCAGCCGCAAATGCCCCAGATGCAGCGGCGTTTCACGCACGCACAGCACCAGCGGGCGACGCTCCTTCAGCACCACGTCGGCAGCGCGAGTCAGCAGGCCATCAGTGTAGCTGTTCACAATGCCGGAAAGGGTCTTGATGGAACAGGGTAAAATCGCCATGCCCGCCGTTTTGAACGAACCGGAGGAGATACTGGCGGCAATATCCCGCGCATCGTGCACCACGTCGGCCAGCGCCTGAACCTCACGTAGCGACAGGTCCGTTTCCAGCGACAGCGTCTGCCGTGCCGCCAGACTCATCACCAGATGCGTTTCCACATCCGGTACAGATTGCAGCACTTCAAGCATACGCACGCCGTAAATGGCGCCGCTGGCGCCGGAGATTCCAATGATGAGTCGTTTCACGCTGACCGCCTTGTATCCGTAATGGCGCCAACTTTGCCGGATTACGGCGCCAGACGCAACCGTGACGCGCTGGCGTCGGTCACAGAACTTTCGCGGGCCACCAGCCTTACCGGCAGCAGCAGATTTCTTTCGCTCTCCTCGCCAAGCAACAACTGGAAAGCATCACGCCCCAACTCACGTTTATCGACGGCCACCGTCGACAGCGGCGGATGCGCCCAGGCCGCGGCGTCGATATCATCGAAACCGACAATCGCCACGTCTTCCGGGACGCGAATCCCCCGGCGCGCGCATTCGCGCATTGCCACCAGCGCCGCCACGTCGTTGTAGGCGAAAATCGCATCCGGCGGCTGCGCCAGCGCCAACAGCTGTGACATCCCCTCCACCAGCGCCTGCTCGATATCCTTCACCGGCGGCACCTCAATGCGGTAGGCAGCGGGCAGAACCAGACCGGCATCGAATAACGCTTGCTGGTAGCCCTCGACGCGCTGGCGAATACTGTAGTGGCGCTGAGACGTACCCAGAAACGCAATGCGCGTTCTCCCCTGCTCCAGCAGATGGCGGGTTGCCACAAAGCCGCCGTGGTAGTTATCCGGGTTCACGCAGGGAAAGTCGGCCGCCCACAGATCGACCAGCGCCACCGGCAGCGCCGCCTGGCGTAACGCTGCCAATACCTCAGGTTCAAGATATCCCGCGCAGATTAACGCGTCCGGCTGGTGCAGATTAATCAGATCCGCCAGTGCGTCTTCCGGGCCAATAGGCTGGAAGCTCATCGCGATGTCGTTTTCACGGCAGGCGTCCGCCACGCCGAGCATCACCGTGGAGTAGAACGGCAGCGCGCTGGCGATATTGTGTTCGCGGTGCAGCAAAAACAGCAGCCGCTTGATGCGCCCGCTGCGCAGGCGGCTGAAGTCGTACCCTTCCGCCTGGGCAATCGCCAGAATACGCTGTCGCGTTTCATCGCTCAGCCCCGGCTGCCCTTTCAGCGCACGAGAAACTGCCGCAATCGAGACGCCGCACGCGCTGGCAATGTCTTTGATTCGGGTTTTCTTCACCATCCTTCGCTTTACCTCATTAACGGCCTGACGGGACAAAGAGTATCACGCGTGGTCATCCCCCCTGCAATCTTAAGTTTTATTTTTACTAAACATTTTAATATTCAGTACCAATATGTGTTCCTGTCGGCGCAAAACCCTCTCCACTCAACACGAATTGTGATGATAATCACCATTTTTAGTTTATTTATAGTAAAAACAAGATCAATTTCACCATTTGAAATCTACGTTATATACCCACATCTGGCCCAGGTTCTATCCTCAACGCCGCTAGTTATTTACTAAAAATTCGTCAGAGATACGCCGTAATGACTTTTTGAATCATCACACCCTGTTCGAGGATTGGTTATGACCATTGCTGATAACCTGGATACCGATGTCCAGACCGTTGATGCGGGAGAGACGCTCTCTACCCGCGAAAAGATAGGCTATGGATTAGGCGATGCTGGCGGGCATTGCATCTCAGATTTGATAAGCGGCTTTTTACTTTTTTTCTATACCGACGTCTTTGGGCTCAGCCCGGCTATCGTCGGCGCGATGTTCTTTACGCTGCGAATTTTCGACGCGATTTCCGACCCGGTAATGGGCGTGATTGCCGACCGCACCCGCAGCCGCTGGGGGCGCTTTCGTCCGTGGCAGCTGTGGACAGCCGTACCGCTTGGCGTGATTGGTATCCTGACGTTTACCGTCCCGGACATGAGCGCAAACATGAAAATTGCGTGGGCGTTCGGCACCTATTTCCTGCTCTCCATCGGCTATACCGCCAACAACGTGCCTTACTGCGCGCTGATTAACGCCATCACCAACCGCCACGATCAGGTGATGTCCTGTCAGTCCTGGCGCTTCGTGTTAAGCGGCATTGCCGGTTTCCTCGTCTCCGTGGGTCTGCCGTGGATGGTGGAATTCTTTGGTCAGGGCAACCTGGCGAAGGGTTATCAGTATGGCGTAACCGTGCTGTGCACCATCGGCATGGTGCTCTTCCTGTTGTGCTTTTTCTGGGTAAAAGAGCGCGTCCCCTTATCGCTGGCGGGCAATTTCACCCTCCGCGAACACCTGAAGGGGCTGCGTAAAAACGATCAACTGCTGATGATGCTCATTATGTCGTTCCTGCTGGTAAACATTCTGTGCATCCGCGGCGGCGGCTATATGTATTTTATCTCCTACGTGCTGCAAGGCAGTGCGGCCTACATGTCGCTGTTCTTCGGCATTCTGACGATTGCCGGGATCGCTGGCGCGGTGATCGTCAATCCGCTCTCCCGCCGCGTGGATATGGTACGTCTGTACTACTGGACCAACCTGGTGCTGGTCGCTTTCGGCGTCGGTATGTACTTCCTGCCCACCGGCCCGCAGTTCCAGATACTCTGGCTGATCTGCATTGCGGTTAACAGCGTGATTCAGGGCTTCACCCTGCCGCTGCACTTCTCGATTATGGCCTTCGCCGACGACTACGGCGAATGGAAAACCGGCGTGCGCTCCTCCGGCATGAACTTCGCCTTTAACCTCTTTTTCATCAAGCTCTCCTGGGCCTCTTCCGGCGGCATTATCAGCCTGATCCTGATCATGGTGGCCTACCAACCAGGGCTGGGGAACCAGACGCCAGCGTCTATTCATGGCATTACCCTGCTGCAAAGCCTGGTTCCAGCGTTGTTCCACTTTGTTCTCGCCCTGTGCCTGCTGAAGTGCCGTCTGAACGGCCCGATGATGAAACGTATTTCTACCGATCTTCACCAAAGACATTCACACATTTCTTGAGGTAAACATGATGCAGTCTGATGTGATTGAAGCCGATCTGAACCGTATTACCGTCACCGACCCGTTTCTGGGCGAATATCAGCGGCTGATCCGCGATGTGGTGATCCCTTATCAGTGGGAAGCGCTTAATGACAATCTTCCGGAGGCGGAGCCGAGCCATGCGCTGGCGAACTATCGCATCGCCGCCGGGCTTGAACAGGGTGAGTTTTACGGCATGGTCTTCCAGGACAGTGACGTCACCAAATGGCTGGAAGCGGTTGCCTGGTCTCTGAGCCAGAAGCCGGATGCCCGGCTTGAACAGACCGCCGATGAAGTGATTGAGCTGCTGGCGCAAGCACAGTGCGAAGATGGCTACCTCAACACATGGTATACCGTGAAAGAGCCGGGCCAGCGCTGGACCAATGTCGCCGAGTGCCACGAAATGTACTGCGCCGGACATCTGTTCGAAGCCGCCGTGGCGTTCTTCAACGCCACCGGTAAACGCCGGCTGCTGGAAATCGCCTGCCGATTCGCCGACCATATCGACAGCGTATTCGGCCCGAACGACGGCCAGCTGCGCGGCTATCCGGGGCACCCGGAAATCGAACTGGCGCTAATGCGCCTGTACGAAGTCACCCGGGAACCGCGATACCAGGCGCTGGCCAGTTTCTTCGTCGAGGAGCGTGGCCAGCAGCCCTACTACTACGATATTGAGTTTGAAAAACGCGGCGGCACTCGCCACTGGGTAGGCTGGGGCGATGCCTGGCCGGGCATGATCAAAGATAAAAGTTACACACATGCTCACAAGCCGCTGTCAGAACAGAACGAAGCAGTCGGCCACGCGGTGCGTTCGGTATATCTGATGACCGGCCTGGCGCATATCGCGCGCATGACTAAGGATGAAGAGAAGCGCCAGACCTGCCTGCGCATCTGGAACAATATGGTGCAGCGCCGCATGTACATCACCGGCGGCATTGGCTCGCAGGGTATCGGCGAAGCCTTCACCAGCGATTACGACCTGCCGAACGACACCGCCTACGGCGAGAGCTGCGCCTCCATCGGCCTGATGATGTTTGCCCGCCGCATGCTGGAGATGGAGGGCGACGCCCACTACGCCGACGTCATGGAGCGCGCGTTCTACAACACGGTGCTGGGCGGCATGGCGCTGGACGGCAAGCACTTCTTCTACGTTAACCCACTGGAAACGCACCCGAAAAGCATTCCGCATAACCACATTTACGACCACATCAAGCCGGTACGTCAGCGCTGGTTCGGCTGCGCCTGCTGCCCGCCGAACATCGCGCGCACGCTGGTCGCCATCGGCCACTACCTCTTCACTCCGCGGCAGGACGCCCTGTTTATCAACTTCTACGCCGGTAGCGAGGCGCAGTTTACGGTTAACGAGCGGACGCTGGCGCTGAAAATTGAGGGCAACTATCCGTGGGATGAGCAGGTCACGATCCGCTTTAGCCAGCCGCAGACGGTCGAACATACGCTGGCGCTGCGCCTGCCGGAATGGTGTGAATCACCTCAGGTAAAAGTGAACGGTGAAGCCGCGCAGGGCGAAACCATCAAAGGCTATTTGCATCTGCACCGCCAATGGCAGGAAGGAGACGTGATTACGCTGCAACTACCGATGACCATCCGCCGTGTCTACGCGAACTCGCGCGTACGCCATAACGCCGGTAAAGTGGCGATTCAGCGCGGGCCGCTGGTCTACTGCCTGGAAGAAGCGGATAACGGCGCAGAGTTGCACAACCTGTCGCTGCCGAAAACAAGTGCGTTTCGCGAAATTCAGGGCGTGGGTGTGCTGAAAGGCAAAGTACTGCTCCAGGCGGAGGGGCTACGCCTCCCGACTGCGCAGGAAGAGAAACCGCTGTACAGCTTTGATAATCGTCAGACGGTCGCCGAAAAGCAGACCTTAACCTTTATTCCGTGGTTTAGCTGGGCCAACCGTGGCGAGGGCGAAATGCGGATTTGGGTGGACGAGGCGTAATCTATTCTGAAGAGTAAAGCGTTCTCGCGATGCGGGAACGCTTTTTCCTATTTCAATGTGGGCCTGAAGCAAAACCATGAGGCGATAATGCAGGCCATCAGCAGCAGTTCAATCAACATAATCAACAGCCCCTGCCTGCTAAACCAGGTGCCAATAATAATCGCGATATTGGTCACCACCACAAACCCTGCCACCCAGGGAAATAACGGCGAGCGGTAACGCAGTAAGCTGCGCGAATACACGCCCTGATTCACCGCACGTCGAAAGCGATACTGGCACCAGCCAATCACGATCCACGCCAGACATCCGACCTGCCCGGTACTCGCTATCAGGTAGAGATAAAACTGCTGTGCAGAGATATAACGTGTCAACATTGAGACCAGCGCCAGAACGACGGTCAACATAATGGCGTTTACCGGCACGCCATTGCGACTTGACCTGCTCCCCGTTGATTAGTACACCCCGATGTTAGTAATGTCTTCATAAG
>NZ_CBDKZX010000038.1:0-39988 GCF_965301105.1 Kluyvera sp. | reverse complement strand
TGCTACGCACATACAACATTGCCTGGTGGGGCAATAACTACTACGACGTCAACGAACTGGGCCACATCAGCGTCTGCCCGGATCCTGACGTTCCGCAAGCGCGTGTCGATCTCGCCGAGCTGGTTAAAGCCCGTGAAGCACAGGGTCAGCGTCTGCCTGCGCTGTTCTGCTTCCCGCAGATTCTGCAGCATCGTCTGCGCTCGATTAACTCGGCGTTCAAACGCGCGCGTGAATCCTACGGTTACAACGGCGACTACTTCCTGGTTTACCCGATCAAGGTTAACCAGCATCGTCGCGTCATTGAGTCGCTGATCCACTCCGGCGAACCGCTGGGTCTGGAAGCCGGTTCTAAAGCTGAGCTGATGGCGGTGCTGGCGCATGCGGGCATGACTCGTAGCGTGATCGTCTGTAACGGCTATAAAGACCGTGAATACATTCGTCTGGCGTTGGTGGGTGAGAAGATGGGCCACAAGGTCTATCTGGTCATCGAGAAGATGTCTGAAATCGCTATCGTGCTGGAAGAGGCGGAACGTCTGAACGTGGTACCGCGCCTTGGCGTGCGTGCGCGTCTGGCTTCTCAGGGCTCCGGTAAATGGCAGTCCTCCGGCGGTGAAAAATCTAAGTTTGGTCTGGCGGCCAACCAGGTTCTGCAACTGGTGGAAATCCTGCGCGAACGTGGCCGTCTGGACAGCATTCAACTGCTGCACTTCCACCTCGGTTCGCAGATGGCGAACATTCGCGATATCGCCACCGGCGTGCGCGAATCGGCGCGTTTCTACGTTGAACTGCACAAGCTGGGCGTCAATATTCAGTGCTTCGACGTCGGCGGCGGCCTGGGCGTGGACTATGAAGGTACCCGCTCGCAGTCCGACTGCTCCGTGAACTATGGCCTGAACGAATACGCCAACAATATCATTTGGGCGATTGGCGACGCCTGCGAAGAGCATGGCCTGCCGCACCCGACGGTGATTACCGAGTCCGGCCGTGCGGTGACCGCGCACCACACGGTGCTGGTGTCGAACATTATCGGCGTTGAGCGTAGCGAACATACCGAAGCGACGCCGCCGGCTGACGATGCGCCGCGCGCGCTGCAAAGCATGTGGGAAACCTGGCAGGAGATGCACGAGCCGGATAACCGCCGCTCGCTGCGCGAATGGCTGCATGACAGCCAGATGGACCTGCACGATATTCACGTCGGCTACTCTTCAGGCACCTTTAGTCTTCAGGAGCGCGCGTGGGCAGAACAGCTGTATCTGAACATGTGCCACGAAGTGCAGAAACAGCTCGACCCAAGCAACCGCGCGCACCGTCCGATTATCGACGAGCTGCAGGAACGTATGGCGGATAAAATTTACGTCAACTTCTCGCTGTTCCAGTCAATGCCGGATGCGTGGGGTATCGACCAACTGTTCCCGGTGCTGCCGCTCGAAGGGCTGAACCAGGCGCCGGAGCGCCGTGCGGTGCTGCTGGACATTACCTGTGACTCTGATGGCGCGATTGACCATTACGTTGACGGTGACGGTATTGCCACCACCATGCCAATGCCGGAATATGACCCGGAGAATCCGCCGATGCTCGGCTTCTTTATGGTCGGCGCGTATCAGGAGATCCTCGGCAACATGCATAACCTGTTCGGTGATACTGAAGCGGTTGATGTGTTCGTTTTCCCTGACGGCAGCGTCGAGGTTGAGCTTTCCGATGAAGGTGATACCGTGGCGGATATGTTGCAGTACGTTCAACTGGATCCCAATAAGCTGCTTACCCAGTTCCGCGATCAGGTGAAAAACACCGATCTGGATCCCGAGCTGCAGCAGCAGTTCCTGGAAGAGTTTGAAGCCGGTCTGTACGGTTATACCTACCTCGAAGACGAGTAATCTCGCTCGCCCGGCGGCGTCTGTCCGCCGGGTTTTCCCACCTGTGTTTCTTCCTTCATCGATAACGATCACAAAATCGTTCGGTCAGAATGTGATGTCTATCACTCGATTTTTTCCACAACCGTGATGGTTTTCACTCTTTACGCCCGCGAATAGGCTCAGCCACGATTTGCACCGGCCTGGCGGATTTACTTACCGACGCGTCGACTTCATGCTTAATCATTATCAAGGCTGGCAATCAACGTGGCGATGCGTTGCGGATTGAGCAGGGTAGCAAAGGCGCTGGGATGCGCGTCCCCATGCTGGCTAAACCAGGCCTCCAGCTCGTTATTTTGCTGCCGGAAGTCGCGTAAGGCGACGGCAAGCTGCGTACGGATATCGGCCTGTTCACCGTACTTACGCAGCCACAGTTTGAGGCTAAGCGCCTGGGTAAAGGCGCTGTAGATATGGGTATATTTGAGGGCGCGAATCGCGCCGTCGGCGATAGCGCGCCGGGTGGGCTCGGCCAGGCCGCTGTCGGGCAGCAGCTTCAGCGAACGGCTGTAGAGATAGTCGGCGAGAAAGCGGCTGCGCTGGTTTTCCAGCTCGATAAGCTGGCATTGCTGAACCCCCAGTTCGCGATCGTCACTGGGCATCAGTGGCTGAAAAGACTGCGTCCAGTTTGCGCCGCGGGTATCGAGATGCAGCAGGTGCAGGGTGTGTTCTAAATCAGTTGGCGGGCGGCTGTGGCATTGCAGCACGCGGCCCAATAGCGTCGGCGTTTTGCAGCTCCACTCATGGCTGGCGATGACGATATCGCCGAGTGCGTTGAGCGTGTGCTGTGGCGCAGTGGGCGCCTGTTGCTGTAACCAGCGGTGAACGATATGCCGCGGATTGACCTCCGGCTCGTGGATGAGTGGGGCAAGGCCGAACAGGTTAAGTTCATTCTGGCTGCCGTTGAGCGTCAGGTCGGGCATCCATTCCCAGTCGATGCGTACGGTGATCGCTTCGGGTGCGCCGCCGCTATGCTGGTTAAGCCAGGCGAGACGCTGCTGAATCTCCTCAAGCAGATAGCACGGGAGCAGCGTCCAGCCGTATTCCAGACCCCAGAGGTCCAGCTCGAGCCATTTGCGGTTGCTCTGGATATTAAGCAGGTTGGGGTTGCTGGCAAAGCCCGGACGGTAATCGAGTTCGGTCGCCTTAATCGAGGCGCGCACATCGTCAGGAAGGGTTTCCAGCGCCGTACGCAGCATCTGCCGGGGCCAGGTTTTGTCCTGATAATCGCGCAGGATCAGCAGGCGGCCAAGCTGACGAATGCCTTGATAGAGAGTTTTTAACGACGTTTTCCAGTGTTCATTGCTGATGTCCGGGGTGGATAACGAAAGACGTAGGCCCCGCACTGCCGGAAGCGCGGCGAGAATATGTGGAATGGTGTGCTGGAAAAAATGCTGAATAAATGCGTCGTGATTATTTTCTGAAAGAAAGAACTCAGGAAATTTAGCTTTTAATTCCTGGCTATCGGGCGTGGCTTCGCCCTGTAACCAAAGCTGTACATGATGCTTCTGGCAATAATCGCCCACCCGCCGTAAATAAATAATGGCATGCTCCTGGGCTAGCGTCAGATTAATTAATTCACTGCCTTTACAGCACCTGGAGGGGGGCGCTAATCGGGCTAATAAAGATTGCTGATGAATAACGATACCCTGAAATTCATAGCGTAGCGCCTGGCCGACGGTGTATTCCACAAAAGACCAGCGCCAGATATCCGGAGAATTAATCTCCATGAACAGTAAAGGCGTTGTGGCTGTCATGGTTCACGCTCCTGTGCCCGATGGGAGCAGGGATGCTAAATCCGCCGCGCTGAAAGGTCAAACGCCGCGGCGACTGTAAACACTAAAATGTGAGCCTGCTCGACCCGCTCACCCTGATTGCGCTTATCACGTTAAATTCGAGGATTTATTATGGCTAAAGGTTCGACGCTGCAACTGGATTTTGAACATTATATTGATAGTGATACCGGGGCAAAAGTGACCCGTTTTACGCCGGTCGACGTTATTTGTCATCGAAATTATTTTTATCAAAAGTGCTTTATCGACGGCGGTCGTAAATTAATTTTTGCCGGAGAATTTGATGGGCATCGTAATTACTATTTACTGGATATCGCCAGCGGCCTCGCGACGCAATTAACCGAAGGGCCCGGCGATAATACCTTCGGCGGCTTTTTATCGCCAGATGAAACCGGGCTTTATTATGTGAAGGCCGAACGGAATTTAATGCGCGTTGATTTAGCCACGCTTCAGGAGACGGTGGTGTATCGCGTGCCGGACGAGTGGGTGGGCTACGGTACCTGGGTGGCGAACTCGGCTTGCGACAAGCTGGTGGGGGTGGAAATCCATCGCGATAGCTGGCGACCGATCAGTGACTGGAAGGTGTTTCAGGAATTCTTCGACGAGCAGCCGCGCTGCCGGGTTATCCGCATCGATCTGCGCACCGGCGAGCGGGAGACGCTGCTGGAAGAGAACCAGTGGCTGGGTCACCCGATTTACCGCCCTTATGATGACAACACCGTGGCGTTCTGCCATGAGGGGCCGCTGGATCGCGTCGACGCGCGCATGTGGCTGATGGATGAGCAGGGCGGCAATATTCGCAAAGCCCGCGAACCCGCGCCGGGAGAGAGCTATACCCATGAGTTCTGGGTACCGGACGGCTCGGCGCTGATGTACGTCACCTATGTCAAAAACAGCCCGGTGCGCTATTTGTGCCGCATCGACGGCGAAACCGGCCAGGATGAACGCCTGATGGCAATGCCGCCGTGCTCGCACGTGATGAGCAACGACGACGGTTCGCTGGCGGTGGGCGATGGCTCCGGTATCCCTATTGATATCGCCGATAACGCGGGCTATGGCGATACCCGCGATCCGTGGCTGTGGCTGTTCGATCTGCGTCATAAGAAGGCGCACAAAATCGCCTGCCACAGCTCGTCATGGCAGGTGCTCGACGGCGACCGTCAGGTCACCCATCCACACCCGTCCTTTACCCCTGATGAAAAAGCCGTGCTGTTCAGTAGCGACAAAGACGGGAAACCGGCGCTGTATCTCGCCGAAATACCCGACGACGTTTTACAGCAAATTCACGCTTAAACAAGGAGTTCCCGATGCATAAGCTTATCGCCCCGGTGGCGGCGTCATTGATGCTTGCGTGTTCCTGTCTGTCCGCCGCGCAGGCGACCGAAATTCGCATCTCCTGGTGGGGCGGCAACAGCCGCCATCAGGCGACGCTCAATGCCATCAAGCTGTTTGAGGAGAAATATCCGGATATCAAAGTGAAAGCGGAATACGCCGGTTGGGAGGGCTATCTCTCCCGTTTGACGGTACAGATTGCGGGCGGCAACGAGCCGGATGTGATTCAGACTAACTGGAACTGGCTGCCGCTGTTTTCGCGCGACGGTAAGGGCTTTTACGATCTCTATCAGCAAAAGGCGGCGCTCGATCTTCAGCAGTACGATCCGCAGTCGTTGAGCACCACCACCGTCAACGGCAAACTGAACGGGCTGCCGGTGGCGGTGACCGCGCGCAGCTTCTACTACAACAGCAAACTGTGGCAGGAGATGGGCGTCAGCTATCCGCAAAGCTGGGACGAGCTGATGGCGGCAGGGCGCGCCTTTAAAGCGAAGGATGAAGAGAAATATCCGCTGGTGCTCGACTATATGGAGTCGCTGACGCTGGTGCAGTCGTGGATGGTGCAGAAATACAACATTCCGGCTATCGACGAGAGCAAAGGCAAATTTACCTACACGCCGCAGCAGTGGCAGGACTTCTTCCAGATCTACAAAGATCTGGTGGATAACCACGTTTTCCCGTCAATGCGCGTGCTGGCCTCCTACGGCAAGAGCAATACCTGGGAGATGAAGCCTTGGATTCAGGGCAAGTGGGGCGGGGTGTATATGTGGAACACCAACGCGGTGATGTACGAAAACAACCTTACCGCGCCGTACAACAAGCTGGAGCTGGGGCCGTTCTTTATGCTGCCGGGGGCGAAAGACGCCGGCTTGTTCTTTAAGCCGACCATGATGTTCAGCATCGGTAAAACCACCAGGCATCCGCAGGAGGCGGCGAAGCTGATTAACTTCCTGATGAACGATCCACAAGGCGTGAAAGCGATGGGGCTCGAGCGCGGCACGCCGCTCAGCAAGGCCGCCTGGGACCAACTCAAAGCGGACGGTCTGATTCAGGAGGACAACATTACCGTCGCCGGTATCAACTCCTCGCTGGCGCTGCCGCACGATATTCCGACCTCGCCGTACTTCGATAACCCGCAACTGGTGGAGCTGTGGCGCAACACGATTGAGAACATCGACCACGGCAAATTCACCGTTCAGGAGGCGGCGGAGCACTTCTCCCGTGGCGCCAGCCGTATTTTAACCAAAGCCATGCGATAACAGTCTGGGCCAGCGTTGAGGCGCTGGCCCACAAAAGGTGAGCGAATGATCAAGTTTAGCGCAACGTTAACGTGCCGTTATGACACGCTTTTTTCGCCGTTTCTGCCAGAAGAGCTTGAACAGGGGCTGGCGTGGTTGGCGCAAAGCGGTTTTGATGCGGCCGAGCTCTGTATCAATGATTATCAGGGGATAGATGTCGCCAGGCTGAAACGGCGGCTGGACAGCTATGGATTAGGCTGTACGACGATCGCTACCGGGCAGGCCCGCAGGCGAGATGGCCTGTCGCTGCTGTCTGGCGATAACGCAGTGGTAGCGCGCACCCGCGCACGGTTGGCTGAACATATTGAAGTCGCTGCGCTACTGGGAAGTCACGTCACTATTGGGTCGTTGCGCGCGCCGGACAGAGAGATGAGTAAAACAGCGTATATGCATGAACTGGCGGAAGCGATGCGCCCCTGCGTGGAGCTGGCTCAGCGCTGCGGCGTAACGCTAGTGCTGGAAGCGCTCAACCGCTACGAAATCAGCCATCTGCACAGCGCGGCGGATATGCTGGAATTTCTTACCCTCAGCGATGTGCCCGATAACGTCGGCGTGCTGTGGGATATCTTCCACGCCAACATTGAGGAGCGCGATTTTTCTGCGGCGATTGCGTTGCTGGGGCATCGCCTCAAACACGTCCATTTTGCCGACTCCAACCGCGCCTTTCCTGGCTACGGTCACCTGCCGATTGATGACATTTACCGGGCGCTGAAGCAGGCGGGCTATCATCATGCCGTTTCGCTGGAGTGCCTGTGCGCGCCGTCGGTGGAAACCCTGCTGGAGGAGGCCGGGCCGCTCATTGCCCGTTTACGTCGGCTATAATTCTTATCAGGAGCAAGGAGGGGGCCGATTGTTTTGAACGTACTTGAACCCGTACAGATTAACGGCGATAATCGCCCCCATACAA
Organism: Kluyvera sp.; assembly: GCF_965301105.1. Taxonomy (NCBI): domain Bacteria; kingdom Pseudomonadati; phylum Pseudomonadota; class Gammaproteobacteria; order Enterobacterales; family Enterobacteriaceae; genus Kluyvera; species Kluyvera sp. Next base: position 32,751 of record NZ_CBDKZX010000038.1, on the reverse strand, counting down.
GCAGTACCCCCATTCAAACCCTTCCTCGTCGGGCCTAACGACGCGGAAGGGTTTTTTTATATCGACGTAAAAGAGGTCACAGCCCATGAGCACCTTAGGTCATCAATACGATAACTCCCTGGTTTCCAACGCGTTTGGTTTCCTGCGTCTGCCGATGAACTTTATGCCGTACGACAGCGACGCAGACTGGGTCATTACCGGCGTACCGTTTGATATGGCGACCTCTGGTCGTGCCGGTGGTCGCCACGGCCCGGCGGCGATTCGTCAGGTTTCCACCAACCTGGCCTGGGAGCACAACCGCTTCCCGTGGAACTTCGACATGCGTGAACGTCTGAACGTCGTCGACTGCGGCGACCTGGTTTATGCTTTCGGCGACGCGCGTGAAATGAGCGAGAAGCTGCAGGCGCACGCGGAAAAACTGCTGGCGGCGGGCAAACGCATGCTCTCCTTCGGCGGCGACCACTTTGTCACGCTGCCGCTGCTGCGTGCGCACGCCAAACACTTCGGTAAGATGGCGCTGGTGCACTTTGACGCCCACACCGACACCTATGCCAACGGCTGCGAGTTCGATCACGGCACCATGTTCTACACCGCGCCGAACGAAGGGCTGATCGATCCGAATCACTCGGTGCAGATTGGTATTCGTACCGAGTTCGATAAAGACAACGGTTTCACCGTGCTGGACGCCGGTCAGGTGAACGACCGCAGCGTGGACGACATCATTGCTCAGGTTAAGCAGATCGTCGGTGATATGCCGGTCTACCTGACCTTCGACATCGACTGCCTGGATCCAGCGTTTGCGCCGGGTACCGGCACGCCTGTCATTGGCGGCCTGACCTCCGATCGCGCTATTAAGCTGGTGCGTGGCCTGAAGGATCTGAACATCGTTGGGATGGACGTGGTGGAAGTGGCTCCGGCGTACGACCAATCTGAAATCACCGCGCTGGCCGCGGCGACCCTGGCGCTGGAAATGCTCTACATCCAGGCGGCGAAGAAAGGCGAATAAGTATTTGTTGGCGGTTCCCGGCGCGGCCGAGCCAGGCCTGGAACCGTCATCTTACCGATTAAAACGCGTTGAACGGGTACTCCACGTAAACGCGGACTTCGTTACCGCTGACGTTATAGTCACTGGCGTTGCTGGAAACGCGCAGCACCGAGTAGCGAACTTTGAACTTCAGATCTTTTGCCGGGCCGTCCTGGACCTGGTATTGCACCTGGTTAAACCACTCGTGCTCTTTACCGTTGTTGGTTTCCGCCGTCTTGATGTTATCGCCGCGAACGTACGCAGTGGCCCAGCTCAGGCCCGGTAAGCCCAGTCCGCCAAAGTCCAGCGCATAAGACGCCTGCCATGAACGTTCGTCTTCACCGTTAAAATCAGACCAGTAGGAGTTCGCCAGCCAGATGGTATTGCCGCCGTCACCCACGCCGCCCTGATTCTGGTAGCCGCCATAGTTATAGCCGGTGCTGCCGCTGCTCTGCTGGTAGGCGATTTTAAAGGTGTGAATATCCCAGATATAGCTGGTCGCCAGGCTCCAGATGCTGTTGCTGCGCCCGGTATCCAGCGAGTCCGCATATTCCTGCTCCAGACGGGAGTTATAGCCGTTGAAGTCGAAGACCAGCTTCTGGTTTTCGGCCAGCGGCTGAGCGTAGTTCAGGCCGAGGTACTGCTTGTTCAGTACATCTTCCACGTGAGAGGCATACAGCGCGCCGCTCAGTTGATCGTTGAACTGGTAGCTCGCGCCGCCGAAGGTGATGCTTTTCAGGCCGCTGTTGTGGCTGTCGTCGCTCTTACGCTGTTCGTCGGTGAAGTAACCGGCGTTCACTTCCAGACCGGCGATCTCTTTCGAGGTCAGCATCGTCCCGGTGTAGGTTTCATACAGCAGACGGGAGTCGTCGGCGTACAGAATAGGCAGCGTTGGGCGCTGAGTGCCGTAGCTCAGCACGGTGTTAGAAAAGCGCATTTTGGCCGTTGCGCCAAACTTAGCAAGGTCGGACTTTGCACGACCGTCGTTGTCCTGCGCGAAGAAGTCGATGCCGCCCGCGCCGCTGTTTCCGCGGCCGCCGTCCAGACGCACGCCGTACTGGGCGATACCGTCGACACCAAAGCCGATGGGCCCCTGAGTAAAGCCGGATTCAAAAGTGGCAATAATGCCCTGGCCCCATTCGCTTTTATCATGCAGCCCATCGCGATAGTCGCGTTTGATATACGCGTTACGCAGGAACAGATCCAGATGACTGTCATCAATAAAACCCTGTCTATCAGATTGCTGGCTCGCAAAAGCCGGCGCAGAGGCAATAATACTTAAGGCAACTAACGTTAATTTCTTTTTCACGGAGGGAACTTCTCTGTTTATAAAACTGTCAAATTGTGTTGTTACAATTTGGATAGTCGCCTGAATAAGTATCAAAAGCAATCATTGTATGAAGAGATGTTTCGCCAGAAATCCCGCGGCGAGGCCCGCCATGCGTGCGTTTGTGGATTGGCTATAGACTATTTGAAAATACGGATAATGAGCTTGATGAAAGGTAAATAATATAATCTTATTTCCTTTTTTAGAGTAATTGTCCGGCTTTTGCGGTTGACGGATATATATTCTTCGCAGCTGTCGGTGTTGTATATTTAACGGTTTGTGCGCTTAAATTATCAATTAGTGCCGTTTACTGGTTTTAATATTTTTTTCTTATTCGCGCAAGGGGGCAATATTGCCCCCCGGTGAATCTTTATTTAATTCCGTCGGCCTGTAAACGCTCGCGGATATGCTGTGCGCGTTCCTGGGACGCCGGGTGATCGTCAAACATGGAGCTTTGACGGCCATCTTCCAGTTTCGATAGCTTCTCGAAGCTGGTGGCGAGACCGGTTGGATTGATGCCGCGTTTTCGCAGCAGGTCATAGGAGTAGTCATCCGCCTCTGACTCCTGGCGTTGGGAGAACTGCGAGTTCACCAGCTTCTCGCCCAAATCGCCCAGCTGCGACTGCGACAGGCTGCCGACGATACCGCCCGCGGAGGCTGCCGCTGCGCGCAGGGCGTTGGTCCCAATGGCTACCTGCATGCCTTTCTTCACGTGGCCCAGCGCAACGTGGCCCATCTCGTGGCCGATAACCGCTTCCACTTCGTTGTCGTTCATCAGGTCCATCAGGCCGCTATACACGCGAATGCAGCCGTTGGCCATGGCGAAAGCGTTCACATCCTTCGCCTCGTAGACTTTGTAGTTAACCGGCTGGCCGTTGATGTTGTCGCCAAGCGCGGCGGCGATTTTGTTCAATCGCTGCGTATAGGCGCTGTTGGACGGCGCGATGGTAGCCTTGCTGTCCATATCCTTACAGGCCTGATCGCTCAATGCTTGTACCTGCTGATCGCTCAGGGAGAAGGCCTGCAAAGCGCCGGTGCCTGAACTTAATAAGCCATTTGAATCCATATTCTGACAGCCACTGAGCAACAAAGTAGCGCCAAAAGCCAGAACCATCGCCCGTTTCTTCATGAGATTGCTTCCAAAGTCGTTTATCTGAAAATGCCCTGGAACTGCGCCGCCAGAGTTGAGCTAAGTATAAAGAATATCGCGGCTTACGGGCGAGAGGATTACAACTTGTTAACCCCTGTTCCAGAGATTTCTGAAGAGGCAAAAGGATGCTCCATGTACATGCTTTGTCGCATAGGTTACATTGTTGACACTTTTTTCTGGCATAGCCCGTAACGTGCGCGCTTCGTGGCGTTAGGGTAGCCTTCAACAGTCCGAACTGGAGTCAAAATGTCCTCACGTAAAGAGCTTGCTAATGCTATTCGTGCGCTGAGCATGGACGCAGTACAGAAAGCCAATTCCGGTCACCCGGGTGCCCCGATGGGTATGGCTGACATTGCCGAAGTCCTGTGGCGTGATTTCCTGAACCACAACCCGACTAATCCGTCCTGGGCTGACCGTGACCGCTTCGTGCTGTCCAACGGCCACGGCTCCATGCTGATCTACAGCCTGCTGCACCTCACCGGTTACGATCTGCCGATGGAAGAACTGAAAAACTTCCGTCAGCTGCACTCTAAAACGCCGGGTCACCCGGAAGTGGGTTACACCGCTGGCGTTGAAACCACCACCGGTCCGCTGGGTCAGGGTATTGCGAACGCCGTAGGTATGGCGATTGCTGAAAAAACGCTGGCGGCGCAGTTCAACCGCCCGGGTCACGACATTGTTGACCACTTCACTTACGCGTTCATGGGCGATGGCTGCATGATGGAAGGCATTTCTCACGAAGTGTGCTCCCTGGCCGGTACCCTGAAACTGGGCAAACTGATTGCTTTCTATGATGACAACGGCATCTCCATCGACGGTCACGTTGAGGGCTGGTTCACCGATGACACCGCCAAGCGTTTCGAAGCCTATAACTGGCACGTGATCCGCGGTATCGACGGCCACGACGCCGACGCGATTAAACGTGCTGTTGAAGAAGCGCGCGCGGTCACCGACAAGCCGTCTCTGCTGATGTGCAAAACCATCATTGGTTTCGGTTCCCCGAACAAAGCCGGTACCCACGACTCTCACGGTGCACCGCTGGGCGCAGACGAAATTGCGCTGACCCGCAAGCAACTGGGCTGGAACTACGGTCCGTTTGAAATCCCGGCTGACATCTACGCTCAGTGGGATGCGAAAGCCGCAGGCCAGGCGAAAGAAGCCGCGTGGAACGACAAGTTCGCCGCTTACGCGAAAGCCTTCCCGCAGGAAGCCGCAGAATTTACCCGTCGTATGAAAGGCGATATGCCGTCTGACTTCGACGCGAAAGCGAACGAATTCATCGCGAAACTGCAGGCTAATCCGGCGAAAATCGCCAGCCGTAAAGCTTCCCAGAACGCGATTGAAGCCTTTGGTCCTCTGCTGCCGGAATTCCTCGGTGGTTCCGCTGACCTGGCGCCGTCTAACCTGACCATCTGGTCTGGCTCTAAAGCGATTAACGAAGACACCGCAGGTAACTACATCCATTACGGCGTGCGTGAATTCGGTATGACCGCGATTGCCAACGGTATCTCGCTGCACGGTGGTTTCCTGCCGTACACCTCTACCTTCCTGATGTTCGTTGAATATGCCCGTAACGCGGTGCGTATGGCTGCGCTGATGAAACAGCGTCAGGTGATGGTCTACACCCACGACTCCATCGGTCTGGGCGAAGATGGCCCGACTCACCAGCCGGTAGAGCAGATTGCCTCCCTGCGTGTGACGCCGAACATGAGCACCTGGCGTCCGTGTGACCAGGTTGAATCCGCGATTGCGTGGAAATACGGCGTAGAGCGTCAGGACGGCCCGACCGCGCTGATCCTCTCCCGTCAGAACCTGGCACAGCAGGAACGTACCGAAGCGCAGTTGGCGAACGTTGCTCGTGGTGGTTACGTGCTGAAAGACAGCGACGGCCAGCCGCAGGTCATCCTGATTGCGACCGGTTCTGAAGTTGAGCTGGCGGTTGCCGCTTACGAGAAACTGACCGCTGAAGGCGTGAAGGCGCGCGTGGTTTCCATGCCGTCTACCGATGCATTCGACAAGCAGGATGCGGCTTACCGTGAATCCGTGCTGCCGAAAGCCGTCTCTGCGCGCGTCGCTATTGAAGCGGGCATTGCTGACTACTGGTTCAAATACGTGGGCCTGAACGGCGCGATCGTTGGCATGACCACCTTCGGTGAGTCTGCGCCAGCGGATCTGCTGTTCAAAGAGTTCGGCTTTACCGTAGAAAACGTGGTTGCGAAGGCGAAAGGCCTGCTGTAATCCGTTATTGTGAAGTCAAAAGGCCGCGAATGCGGCCTTTTTTTATGGCGTGGCGTTAACTTGCGGCGGGGATGCTGAGATTGAGCGTCAGGTGGTCATGGCCCCGAAGGACGGTTTTTTCCATCTTTTCCCCCAGCGCGTTGCAGGTGTAGTCGCGCCAGGCTTCCGGTACCTCAAGCGCGTTGGGGGAGGGGTTATACAGCCGCACCAGCGTTTTGCCGTATAGCACGTCAACGCCGCTGACGACCCAGCCTTGCGGCAGTTGGCTCAACAACTGGCGATGGTTGATTTTCCGTTCTGCAATAAACATATCAAAATTGTCCAGGCGCTGAAGACCCGACCGATCGTTCTGCCATTGCCATAGCCGTACCGGTGCGCTGTAGCGCTGTTCACGGATGGCTAACTGCGCCGGAGAATATTCGCCAGCACACAGAGCAAAGTGAAAACTCAGTTCGCCGGACAGATTGCCTTCCGGTGTGGCCTGACGCTGGCCGGAAGCGCGTCCAGGACGGTACAGCAGATCGTCTTTGCCAAGCTGGCCGACGCTGCGAAACAGCGTCAGGCGAAGCTGCTGCCCTTGATAGGCATACTCTTTCATACCACGGGCGAAAACGTGAAAGTCGGCGTGAGGGCTGAGCCGGTGCATAAAAGGCTCCGTATCAACCGGCTTTTCCGCATAGCCCGCGCTATCGGCAATGTATTGATTAGCGCGCGTCAGGGTTCCAAATGGCACGTCGGCGCACACCGCATCGATGGTCTTCCCGGTGTTGAACAACAACTGCATACGGTGATCGCGCGCGGTATTTTCAATCGTCAGGTCGCCAAGCAGCATATCGTCTTCAAGGGTCAGCGTGAGCTTGACGTTTACAACGCGCTGACGTTCACTGCGCGCCAGACGATCGTCGTTAATGCCTTCCGGCAGTAGTAGCGCGGCATGCAGGTGCAGGCTTTGTTGCCACGGATGCTGCTGAGCGTTATCCAGGGTGAAGTGCGAGAAGGTCAGGCCGCGATCGCCGGGCAAGGGCGAAAAGTCGTAGAGATCGCCGTCGTCGCTGATATCGCGTAACTGTAGCAGTGGCGACAGCGTGCGGCCGCTGGCTTTCTCCTGCCAGTGCAGCTGATTGTCCTGCAGACTCAGGCGATAGTACGCGTTTTCGATCGTCTGTATTTCCTGACTGACGGCAGGAAACGTTATCGGCTGCTGACCGGGAGTGACGTAAAAGAGCGCAAAACCCAGCGGCGGCACCGGTACGTTGAGCAGATCGACGACGTTTTCGTAATACCAGCACTGTTGTTCCGTCTCCACTTCACCGTCCGGCGTCAGCAGCACGTGACGCGGTAGCTGCACTTGTCGCTGCTGGTGTACGACCACGCGGAGCGGTTCACCGTTTTCGCCCATCAGCGCAAAATGGGCCGCTGGGGTGATCAGCATCTGGCGGCGAACGTCCACATTCGGGCTGCTGGTGCCGTTGACCACCAGAAATCGATAGGGTGTTTTCGCGGCAAGGTTAGCCAGCAACTGACGGGCGTGCAGACTGAATATTGCCTCGCCGATTTGTTGTGCCTGGCGACAGCGGTGGAGCACGTCGCGGTTGGTTTCGTCACTGTTGCAGCCGCCCATGCTGTCATGAGCGTGTGATTCCAGCAGCCAGCGCCACGCCTGTTCCAGCATCTCTTCGCCTTCCTCAAAACCGTTGCGTCGCGCCAGAGCCAGCATCGGTTCCGCTAGCCGGGTCAGACACAGTTCCGCATCGTTATTGGCTTTCTTGATATCGTAGCGCGAAGAACCAATGCTCTTGTGCACACGAGCAAGACGAGGAATGCGAAACTCACCGCGCCAGCGCGGCAGCGGTTTATCGGCCAGCGTGGCGAAGTAGCGTTCATAGCTGCTGATTTCCCAGCGATCGTCGCTGAGGGCGTTGACCGCGGCGATCAGCCGGTCGAAATCGGCATCGCAGCTAACCTGATCGCCGCCGATAGGGCAGAGAAGGTCCGATGCGGGCGAGAGCGCCTTCATGCGAGCAATGAGAGGGAACGTCTCTTCATCAAAATGCGCGGGCCGGAAGTTGCGCCAGCGGCCGCCGCGCTCGGGATGGGCGAGCGAGTAGCCAAAGGGCGTAATCACGGTGATGGCGCTATCGCCGTTCAACGCCTCCCAGCACAGCTCTGTCGGCCCCATAATCTGTGGATCGTAGCCACGGCGCAACAGTATGTGCCGTAGCCCAAACGCACGGGCAATCTGCGGTAGCTGCGCGTGGCTGCCAAAGGTGTCTGGTAGATAGAGCACCGACATGCAGTAGCCCGCCAGCTGCGCGTGATGGATGCCGATGCGCAGGTTACGGAACAGTGATTCCGTGGCGATGTTAAACAGGTCCGGCTGGGTGTACCACGGGCCGATAAGCAACCGTTTATCCCGCACGAGCCGGCGCGCCCGTTCGGCCATGTTCGGTTTAAGACGGATAAAATCGTCAAAAATCGAGCTCTGACCGTCAAGATGAAAGACAAAGCGGGGATTGTTCTCCAGTGCGATAATCAGTTCGCTAAAGGCTTTCAGCGCAAAAAGCTGCGTATCGAGCGTGGAGAAATACCATTCGCGATCCCAATGGGTGTGCGATACGGCGTGAATCGTTCGGGTGTCGCTCATTGCGGCTTCCCTCTCTCTTTAAAATAGATGCGATACTCTGCGTGAATATCCTCTGCGTACCACATCGGGAAGTTGGTGCCCCAGATGTTGTTATAGAGTTGGCTATAGAGGCTGACTCGCGGGGGAGACGGTTCGCCAAAGCAGAGAATTCGCGGCTGGTAGAGCGCCAGCAGCGGCGCATCCAGCGGCTCCAGCGTCCACTGTTCTGTATGCGCAAGCTCTACTGCGTGCAGGTTGGCGTTACCATTTCTGACCACGTTAAACCAGTCGATGGGATAGCCGAGTTTCTGGCACGTGCTCTGGCCGATGTTGATCAACCCCAACTGGAGCCAGATTTCTTCTGGCAGCCGGTTGGCCTGTTTGCCGAGAATGCTCAGGCGTAGCGAGATCGCGTGGCGTATCTTGCTAAAACCGTACTCCAGGATGATTTCATCGGGCAGCTTTAATTCAATACCCGCGGCCTTGTTGGGTTGGATAATGGCCTGTACATACCAGGCGTCCAGCTCGCCGCGAAAGCGGACCTGTTTAAGCGAGAAACCCACCTGCTGCGTACTCACGGGGCGTGGGGTGAGTTCCAGGCCGGGTTTGGTAAAATCTGAGAGCGCCCACGGCGCGGTGACATCCAGGTTCTGCAGATAGCGGTCGCGAAAATGGTCATATTCCTGTGGCCCGACCTGCCGATAGATCAGACGGGCAAAAGGCGCATCCAGCATCGGCTTGCCGTCGATGTTGAGCGTCGACAGGCTGCCGTCGTTGGCGAGGGCAAAATCATAGTCGCCAAAGGAGAACTGACGTAGTCCGGTCGCCATCCCCTTAACGGTGACGGGACCCGCGCCGGTCATCTCACAGAGCGGCGCCGACAGATGGGCGCAGGCGCTATCAATATAGCGTCGCTGTTCTGCCCATGATTGGCTGAAGTGATGATAGCTGCGGGTGCCCTTGTGGGGCGAGTGTGTAATAAATTGCCCAAGCGCATGATATTTTTCTGGCACGGGGGCGTTAACGCTCTCCTCCTCTCGCGCGGCGCTGAACGCCTCCGGCAGATAATGGCAGTAGTCAGGGAGATGCAGCTTAAGATCCATCCCCCAGGTATGCTCCGGCACCATCAGCAGCGCGTCAAGCGCCTCGGGCGGGCAGGCTATTTCCTGCTGTAGACGGCGGTTTAACCGACGATAGCGGCTGACTTTTCCTGGGTCGGTTGCCAGACCGTGATTCCACGTGTCGCCAATTTCGGCATCGACGACCGGCAGCGTATGGCGGATGGTTTCAACACGCGCGGCGAAGGCGTCCAGCGTCGAGGCGCTGACCAGTGCCTCGGGATAGCGCTGCCGGTAGCGTGCGATCAACTGCATGACTTCACTGGCCGTAGGCGGCGAACAGTTATCTTCGGCATGACAGAACACCAGCAGTTCGTCCAGCGCTTCACACCAGGTTTCGTTGCCGTAGCCGCCGAAAGAGTAGTTGACGATGATATCGCGCTGACCATATTTCCAGATAAACAGCGGCGGAACATCCGGCGGGCAGGAGGCGGCATTGACGCCCAGATGCAGGTAACGCATCCCGGCATCGGCCAGCCACGGTACGATGGCCTGAGTATGGCCCGGTACGTCTGTCATCTTTGCGGCAATCGTCTGGCGATGGAAGCGCTCGTCCAGCGCCTGGCGATAAGAGAGGGCGTGGCGCATCAACGTTGGCGTCAGTAGCTCGCTATGGACGGTAAACGGCAGACCATGCCAGACGATGTCCCCGGCCTCGATGGCATTGCACAGTCGGGCCTTATCTTCGGGCTCTGCGCGCTGGAAATAGCGGTGGATAAGCCAGGCGCCGCAGGTCCAGATAAAGTTTTTCTCTCCTCCGGTATTAACCTCCCGTGCGAGATTCACCACGGCGGGAATAAACTCCGTCAAATATTTATCTTCAATCGACTGGGCATAATCGGTGAAGCCAATGTCGAGATGCGTTTTGTAGATGATATGAACCCGCTGCATGTTCACTCCCTGAAAATGGGGTTGGTAATCAACTGGGCGCTGTGGCCATCGTTTACCCGCAGGAAGGCAAAACGGCTGTTGGCCCAGCGTATGTCTTGTTTCACCACGCCGCCGCGGTGCGGCAATTCATAAACCTGATGCTGGGTATAGAGCAGAACTTGGTGATGAGTGGGGACATTGAGATCGAGATGCAGCGTCAAGCTGGTGCTGGTTTCGCCCGGCCCGGCCTCTCCGGCGGTAAACTGGCGCAATTGGATATCATCGTGGCTCTGCATGTAGCTTTGGCCGTTGGCTATCGCCCGTAGAATATCGTCGCGTTCGTGGCTACGGCTGCGGACGTTGAGCGTGGGGAGCGTAAATTGCTTTTCTTTGTGAAAGTCGCTGCCGGAGGTGACCGCAATGTTTTGCCCCTCGCGCAGCTTCTGGAGCCAGTACTGAAAGGTGGCTTCGTTGTGGGTCGTGGCCTCCCACGGGCCGTTCCATAACTCCAGCCAGTCGTAGTTGATAAACGGCAGCAGCCACGGACAGTGCTGACAGAAGGGATGATTAATACCGATCCAGGCACCGTTGCTGCGCGCCTCCGCTATCTTCAGCGTGATGTCCACTTCCGTCGCGCAGGGCAGAAAGCTGAATACCGGCTCGGCGACGCCTACAAAATTGACGTGCCCGAGTTGGGTGGTCAACTCCATCCCGGGAATCAGGCTCAGCGCTGTGTTGATACCGTCGATTTCCCGGTTTTGCGTCACGGTGTTGTGATCGGTAAAACAGAGGAAATCGTGGTTGTGCGTGCGGGCTCTGGCAATCAATTCGCTGATGCTCAGCTTGCCGTCACTGTGCTCGGAGTGCAGGTGGGTGTCTCCGCGCAGCCAGCGCTCTGTTTTGTGATAGCGAACGATCTCGACGTGAATATGGCATACGGTGGTGATTTTATGCAGCCCCAGCAGTACGTATCCTCTCCCGTGAGGCAGTGCGCCACGCCGATAGCCGGGCGTGGCGAAGGTTTCGCTGACGACGATCTGCCGACGCGCGCCGCCGCTCCAGCCGAGGAGTTCTTCACCTACTTTCAGGCCCAAATCCACCGCGTTGCCATCGGCAAAGCGGTAGCTGATTTCCAGGCGTTCAACATCAGGCGTCAGTTCGAACGGCAGCGTCAGGAGTCGTTTTTGTTCGTAAGGATGAGCCAGGTATTCGATGCGCTCCGTGGTCATGTTATCCATTACGCCTCCTCAAGCCATTCTTTGCAGTCGCCAGCAATCATCACCACTTCGGCGCCGTAGATGATTTGCCAGCCTTTTTCACCGACGCGCACCACGCCTTTTGCGCGCAGAGTCTTCTTCCATACGTCATCGCCTGCGACGCGAGCGGGATCGCGCACTTCAACGCGCAGGCGGGAAATACAGTTATCAAACTGCGCGATATTTTCCTTGCCGCCGAAGGCCGCAATAATTTGCATCGCAAATGCATCGGCCTGTGGTTGTTCTGAGACCGGGGTGGTTTTATTTTTAAAATCTTGCTTACTGAAAAGCTTAACGTCATCTTCTCCAGCGTCTTCCTCCTCTCGGCCTGGCGTCATCACGTTAAAGCGGATGATTAAATAGCGGAATAAAACGTAATAGATGATAAAAAACAGCGGGATTAACCATAGGTATCCCCATAGATTTAATTTCCCCGGCTGGAGTAATACAGGGAGAATATCTTTCAGGCAGCCGCCATAAATAGAAACGTTAGCCATTTCGGTTAAAACAAAGAGTAAACCGGTGAGCGGCACGTGAACCAGATAAAAAAGCCAGGGGGCGACGAACAGAAAGGTATATTCGATGGGCTCAGTTACGCCAAAAAGGATCATGGTTGCCACCACGGGCAGCAAGAGACCGGCGACGACCTTTTTATGCTGGGAACGAGAGCAGTGATACATTGCCAGCGCCGCGCCGGGCAGCGCGCCGAAGTGGGTCACGACGCGCCCCGACTGGAAACCGCGGACCAGCAGCTCCTGGGTTTCGTTGCACCCCAATTGCGCCATATAAATGTTGGTGGTTCCGCTGACCAGCTTGCCGCACACTTCCATCGAACCGCCGAGTTCGGTCAAACGAATGGGCGTCGTGATCAGGTGATGCAGACCAACCGGCAGCAGCGATTTGTCGGCGACCGCCCAGATAAAGGTGCCAAATAATCCGGAATCGCCGATAAGCTTACTGAACTGCGCCAGCATCCAGCCTATGGGGGGCCAGATAAGATAAAGCGTAGAGCCCATCAGCGCGCCGACGACCAGCGTCACAATAGGCACGGTACGAGTGCCGGCGAAAAATGACAGCACCATCGGCAGCTTAACGTTATACAGACGGTTGTGCAGCCAGGAGGTCGCGAGACCGACTGCCATGCCGCCGAAAACGCTCATCCGATAGGTGAACATCCCTAACTCGGTGGTATAGATGGAGGCTTCCTGTACCGCAGCAACGGGGTCAAGGTGGCGCTGGTTGATAAACCAGTTTGCCGTAGTGGTTTGTTCGTTCAGCCCGTGCAGCGTCAGTAGCGTGCTGAGGATGAAATGCATCGACATAAAGCACACGGCGCCGGAGAATGCCGCCCAGCCTTTCTCTTTTTTGGCCAGGCCGAAAGCCACGCCGATGGAGAAGAACAGCGGAAGGTTTCTGAATACCACATCGCCCGTTGCTTTCATTACGCTGAACGTAATAAAGAACAGCGACTCTTTATCAAATAGCACGCCAAGATGTAACGTCTCCAGCGTTTCTTTATTTGTAAACGCGCTGCCGAATCCCATAAACATTGAACCAATGGTTATAATGGATATCGGGACCAGCATCGCTTGCCCGATCATTTGCATTTGCTGCTTCATAAATCATCCTTGTGAATATTTTAATGGGTGACGCTAGTGAATTTTTCCTAATGCACGTCGTGATTCGCGTTAAAATATTTTGTTTCAATGAATATATTTTGCAGATTTATATTTCCTGCTCGATATTGATTAATTAGAGCGTGTGCTTTTTTCAGGCATTTTTATAATGGCTGGTGAGTTTATCATTACGAAAAGAGGATTCTGTGACTCGCGCAGCGATAAGCTAATCTTTAGCTAATAATATTAGCGCCATACTGACCCGTTGTTGGCTTTGCCCGGTAATGGGGACCGCCAGTTAAGGCGGTGAGGAGTCGATGGAATTTCTTCGGCGATTATTCCTGTAAAAATGTGATGCGCGTCAGATTACTGGCGCGTTTGTCTGGACAAACATTCCTTTTATTCCACATTTCGCTTATTCTAGCTGAAGCGTTTCAGTCGATAGATTGTTCGACATTTAACCAATCAGTCACGGTTTGTGGCGGGTAAGGTTTCCCTGAACGAGCGGCTGCATTACTCTGTTTGCCACTTTGCTTCGGGATAACCTTGCAGGAGACCTATGAGCGTACGCGTAGCGATTAATGGCTTCGGTCGCATTGGCCGTAATGTGGTTCGTGCTTTGTATGAATCCGGACGCCGTGCGGAGATCACCGTGGTTGCCATTAACGAACTGGCTGATGCCGCCGGCATCGCCCATTTGTTGAAATATGACACCAGCCACGGGCGTTTTGCCTGGGACGTTCGCCAGGAGCGCGAGCAGCTGTTTGTCGGCGACGACGCCATCCGTCTTCTGCACGAACGGTCTATTGAAGCACTGCCCTGGCGTGAACTGTCGGTGGATGTGGTGCTCGACTGTACCGGCGTATATGGCAACCGTGAAGACGGCGAAGCGCATATCGCCGCTGGCGCGAAGAAGGTGCTCTTTTCACATCCTGGCAGCAACGATCTCGACGCCACCGTCGTCTATGGGGTCAATCAACACGAATTGCGTGCGGAACATCGTATTGTTTCCAACGCCTCCTGTACCACGAATTGCATAATTCCCGTCATTAAATTGTTGGATGATGCTTATGGCATTGAGTCCGGTACGGTTACAACCATTCACTCTGCGATGCATGACCAGCAGGTGATAGACGCCTATCATCCGGATTTACGCCGGACGCGCGCGGCAAGCCAGTCGATTATTCCGGTTGATACTAAACTTGCTGCGGGGATTGCCCGTATTTTCCCGCAGTTTGGTGACCGTTTTGAGGCGATTGCGGTGCGTGTGCCGACCATCAACGTGACGGCAATTGACCTGAGCGTGACGGTGAAAAAACCTGTAAAAGCGAATGAAGTCAACCAGTTGCTGCAAAAAGCAGCACAGGGTGCATTTCATGGTATAGTTGACTATACGGAATTACCGTTGGTCTCAACTGATTTTAACCACGATCCGCACAGTGCCATTGTCGATGGCACGCAGACGCGGGTCAGCGGTGCTCACCTGATCAAAACGCTGGTCTGGTGTGATAACGAATGGGGCTTTGCTAACCGAATGCTCGACACCACGTTAGCAATGGCCGCTCAAGGTTTCAGGTAAGACGCATCATGCGTCTGCAAAACTTTAAGAATCAACGAGAGGATTCACCATGTCTGTAATTAAGATGACCGATCTGGATCTGGCTGGTAAACGCGTTTTCATCCGTGCGGATCTGAACGTACCGGTTAAAGAAGGGAAAGTAACCAGCGACGCGCGTATCCGTGCTTCTCTGCCGACCATTGAGCTGGCGCTGAAACAGGGTGCGAAAGTGATGGTGACTTCTCACCTGGGTCGTCCGACCGAAGGCGAGTACAACGAAGAATTCTCTCTGCTGCCGGTTGTTAATTACCTGAAAGACAAACTGTCTGCTCCGGTTCGTCTGGTTAAAGATTACCTGGACGGCGTTGAAGTTGCTGCCGGTGAGCTGGTTGTTCTGGAAAACGTTCGCTTCAACAAAGGCGAGAAGAAAGACGACGAAGCGCTGTCCAAAAAATACGCTGCACTGTGTGACGTGTTCGTAATGGACGCATTCGGTACTGCTCACCGCGCGCAGGCTTCTACTCACGGTATCGGTAAATTCGCTGACGTTGCGTGCGCAGGCCCGCTGCTGGCAGCTGAACTGGACGCGCTGGGTAAAGCACTGAAAGAACCTGCTCGCCCGATGGTGGCTATCGTTGGTGGTTCTAAAGTTTCTACCAAACTGACCGTTCTGGATTCCCTGTCTAAAATCGCTGACCAGCTGATCGTTGGCGGTGGTATCGCGAACACCTTCGTTGCCGCTCAAGGCCACAACGTGGGTAAATCCTTGTACGAAGCTGACCTGGTTGACGAAGCTAAGCGTCTGCTGACCACCTGTGATATCCCGGTTCCGACCGACGTTCGCGTAGCGACCGAGTTCTCAGAAACCGCAACCGCGACCCTGAAATCTGTAAACGACATCAAAGATGACGAGCAGATTCTGGATCTGGGCGACGCTTCCGCAGAGAAACTGGCTGAAATCCTGAAAAACGCCAAAACTATCCTGTGGAACGGCCCGGTCGGCGTGTTCGAATTCCCGAACTTCCGTAAAGGCACTGAAATCGTTGCTAACGCGATCGCAGACAGCGAAGCATTCTCTATCGCAGGCGGCGGCGACACTCTGGCAGCAATCGACCTGTTCGGTATTGCTGACAAAATCTCCTACATCTCCACTGGCGGCGGCGCATTCCTCGAATTCGTGGAAGGCAAAGTACTGCCGGCAGTAGCGATGCTCGAAGAGCGCGCTAAGAAGTAATTCAGTTCAGGCGGGGAAACCCGCCTGTTTTTCAGCGCGCGTAACAGCTCGCGAACCTTCTTCAACGGCCGAAGATACAGATACAGGACTACGTAACATGTCTAAAATTTTTGATTTCGTAAAACCGGGCGTCATCACTGGCGACGACGTTCAGAAAGTGTTCCAGGTAGCAAAAGAAAACAACTTTGCTCTGCCGGCAGTTAACTGCGTGGGCACCGACTCCATCAACGCCGTACTGGAAACCGCTGCAAAAGTTAAAGCGCCGGTTATCGTACAGTTCTCCAACGGCGGCGCTGCGTTCATCGCAGGTAAAGGCGTGAAAACCGACGTTCCTCAGGGGGCTGCAATCCTGGGCGCTATCTCCGGTGCGCATCACGTTCACCAGATGGCTGAGCACTACGGTGTTCCGGTTATCCTGCACACTGACCACTGCGCGAAGAAACTGCTGCCGTGGATCGACGGTCTGCTGGACGCGGGTGAAAAACACTTCGCAGCTACCGGCAAGCCGCTGTTCTCTTCTCACATGATCGACCTGTCTGAAGAGTCTCTGCAAGAGAACATCGAAATCTGCTCTAAATACCTGGAGCGCATGTCCAAAATCGGCATGACTCTGGAAATCGAACTGGGTTGCACCGGTGGTGAAGAAGACGGCGTGGACAACAGCCACATGGACGCTTCTGCCCTGTACACCCAGCCGGAAGACGTTGATTACGCGTACACCGAGCTGAGCAAAATCAGCCCGCGTTTCACCATCGCCGCTTCCTTCGGTAACGTACACGGCGTTTACAAGCCGGGTAACGTGGTTCTGACCCCGACCATCCTGCGTGATTCTCAGGAATACGTGTCCAAGAAACACAACCTGCCGCACAACAGCCTGAACTTCGTCTTCCACGGCGGTTCCGGTTCTACTGCCCAGGAAATCAAAGATTCCGTAAGCTACGGCGTAGTGAAAATGAACATCGATACCGACACCCAGTGGGCAACCTGGGAAGGTATCCTGAACTACTACAAAGAGAACGAAGCTTACCTGCAGGGCCAGCTGGGCAACCCGAAAGGCGAAGACCAGCCGAACAAGAAATACTACGATCCGCGCGTATGGCTGCGTGCCGGCCAGACTTCCATGATCGCTCGTCTGGAGCAGGCTTTCACTGAACTGAACGCGAAAGACGTTCTGTAAGAAAAGCCTTATTTTTGCCGAAAGCCCGCCGTATGGCGGGCTTTTTTATTGCCTTTTCAATACGATGGATGGGCATTAAAACGTGATCAACTTGGCAAAAATCTCATTTTTTGTTTACCCTTTATACCTGCCTGCACTTTTGCAGGCCGTTTTTAGTTTCCCATCCGGGTATCCATAAGGAATATTGAATGGAAGATTTAAACGTTGTCGATAGCATAAACGACGCCGGTTCATGGCTGGTGCGCAACCAGGAATTACTGCTGAGCTATGCGGTCAATATCGTTGCGGCAATCGCGATAATCATTGTGGGGATGATCGCCGCGCGCGTTATCTCCAACACCGTCAACCGCCTGATGCTGGCGCGTAAAATTGACGCCACCGTCGCCGATTTTCTCTCCGCGCTGGTGCGCTATGCGGTGATTGCCTTCACGCTGATTGCCGCGCTGGGGCGCGTGGGCGTGCAGACTGCTTCGGTCATCGCCGTACTCGGTGCCGCCGGTTTGGCCGTGGGTCTGGCGCTGCAAGGTTCGCTGTCTAACCTGGCGGCGGGCGTGCTGCTGGTGATGTTCCGCCCGTTCCGCGCGGGCGAGTATGTCGATCTGGGCGGCGTGGCCGGTACCGTGCTGAATGTGCAGATTTTCTCCACCACCATGCGTACCGTCGACGGTAAAATTGTGGTGATCCCGAACGGCAAAATTATCGCCGGCAATATTATTAACTTCTCGCGTGAGCCTGCGCGCCGTAATGAATTTATTATCGGCGTCTCTTACGATGCGGATATCGATAAGGTTAAGCAGATTCTGACGACGATTCTGGAGTCGGATAAGCGCGTGCTGAAAGATCGCGAAATCACCGTGCGTCTGAATGAGCTGGCGCCGTCATCGGTTAACTTTGTCGTACGCGCGTGGAGCCTCAGCGGCGATCTGCAAAATGTCTACTGGGACGTGCTTGAGCGCATCAAACGCGAGTTTGACGCCAACGGCATCAGTTTTCCTTACCCGCAGCTCGATGTGAATATGAAGCCGGGAACCCCTTCCGCAGAGTAACGTCTTGCTGTTCAAAAATGCCGGACTGATGTTCGGCATTTTTATGCGTAACGACATTAGAGATATTTATATCCTATTAAAATTATCAATTTCCTCTAATAATTTTATCGCGTTATAGTCAGCGCCATTCCTGAACAACATAAAGAAAACTATCGTGATATCTTATTATTTTCAAGGTCTTGTACTTGGCGCGGCCATGATACTTCCGCTCGGGCCACAGAATGCGTTCGTGATGAATCAGGGCATTCGTCGCCAGTACCATCTGATGATTGCGCTTCTCTGCGCGGTGAGCGATCTGCTGCTTATCTGCGCAGGTGTCTTCGGCGGCAGCGCGCTGTTGATGTCTTCGCCGTGGCTGCTGGCCCTGGTCACCTGGGGCGGTGTGGCGTTTCTGCTGTGGTATGGCTTCGGGGCGCTGAAAACCGCGATGGGGAGCAATATTGAACTGGCGACCGCCGAGGTGATGAAGCAGGGGCGCTGGAAAATTATCGCCACGATGCTGGCGGTCACGTGGCTCAACCCGCACGTTTATCTCGACACCTTTGTGGTGCTGGGCAGCTTAGGCGGCCAGTTGGATGCGGTGCCGAAACGCTGGTTTGCGCTGGGGACCATCAGCGCCTCATTCTTGTGGTTCTTCGCGCTTGCGCTGCTGGCGGCCTGGCTGGCGCCGCGTTTGCGCACGGCGAAAGCGCAGCGCATTATTAACCTCGTGGTAGGCATCGTGATGTGGTTTATCGCTTTTCAACTGGCGAAAGAAGGCGTTGGGCATCTGCACGCGCTCCTTAACTAGTCCTCATCTGATGGACTTTCTCCTGGCAGCGGCTAAGCTTGCAGGCAAGACCCCCGTTGTCGGGTGATAACCAAGGAGATACAACAGTGAAGTTTAAAGTGATGGCTTTGGCCGCAGCAATCGGGTTTAGCGCAATGTCCGTACAGGCAAACGAGTTGCCTGATGGCCCGCATATTGTGACGTCGGGGACGGCGAGCGTAGCGGCGGTGCCAGACATCGCGACGCTGGCCATCGAAGTGAATATTGCCGCGAAAGATGCGGCGAGCGCCAAGAAACAGGCCGACCAGCGCGTTGCGCAATATCTCTCTTTCCTTGAGCAAAACGGCGTGGCGAAAAACGATATCAGCTCCGCCAACCTGCGTACCCAGCCAGACTATGATTACCAGAATGGCAAAAGCGTGCTGAAGGGGTACCGCGCGGTGCGCACGGTCGAAGTCACGCTGCGCCAATTGGATAAGCTGAACTCGCTGCTGGATGGCGCGTTAAAAGCTGGGTTAAACGAGATTCGTTCTGTATCGCTGGGCGTGGCGAAACCGGATGCTTACAAAGACAAAGCGCGTAAAGCGGCAATTGATGATGCTATTCATCAGGCGCAATCTCTGGCAGCAGGCTTCCACAGCAAACTGGGGCCGGTTTACAGCGTGCGTTACCATGTCTCTAACTACCAGCCAAGCCCGATGGTTCGCATGATGAAGGCCGATGCGGCGCCGGTTTCGGCACAGGAAACTTACGAGCAGCCGACTATTCAGTTTGATGACCAGGTGGATGTCGTCTTCCAACTGCAGCCAGAGCAGGCTGCGGCACCAGCAGCCGCTCCGGCACCAGCCGCTGCGAAGTAATCCTGCCAACCCCTCGCGACGCGAGGGGTTTTTCTTTGCTTTAGTCCTGACGCAACACTTTATGCCCATAAGCCAACAGCGCATCGGTGACTTTGCGCATCATACGGCTTTCCGGCGCAAAGCGGTGCCAGTACAGCATCCGGCGCTGGAACAGTCCTGGCGTAAGGTCGATAAGCTCACCGTTGGCTAACTCTTTCTCGATTTGCAGATGTGGAATCATGCAGCAGGTGGTGCCTTGACGAGCCAGCTGTACGAAGGCTTCCGATGAATTAACGATATGGCACGGCACGCTGCCCGGCGGCAGGTCAAAGTTTTGCTGTAAAAACGCCTGATGCATATCGTCCAGATGGTCAAAGGCCACGGCTGGCGCTTTCAGCAGCGCAGAGCGAGTTACGCCGTTCGGGAAGTAGCGCTCGGCGAACGCTTTGGAGCCGACAAACAGATAGTCCAGCGCACCGAGCTGATCGACCAGGCAACTTGGCAGCGCCTGCGGCTGAATACTCACCGCGCCAACCACTTCACCGCGACGCAGACGTTCCTGGGTACGCGTTTCGTCCTCAACCTGAAGGTTCAGGCGAATAGGGGAGTTTGCCAGCACGTCTGCAAGGGCAGGCAGCAGCCAGGTTGCCAGACTGTCGGCGTTGACCGCCAGCGACAGCAGCAGCGGCGTGGAGCCGGTTTGCTCGTCACCCAGCCACTCTTCTTCCAGCAGCTCAACCTGACGCAACAACGCCAGCAGCTTTTGTCCTTGTTCCGTTGGGCGTGGTGGGACGGTGCGAACCAGCAGCGGCTGCCCGAACATATTCTCAAGCTGCTTAATGCGCTGAGAAACGGCGGACTGAGTGATGCACAGTTTCTGCGCGGCGCGCTCAAACCCACGTTCCCTGATAACGGCATCCAGCGCCTGTAGTGTTCTGTAGTCCGGACGTTTCATTGCTCTGAAATACTCCCCTGTAGGTGTTATCAAGCACTATGACATAAATTTACCCTGGATACAGACGAAATTAATTTGCCATTTACTGTGAAGTTCTTCACGAGTTACATCTTTTATTCGCCTGGTCCATGGGTCGAATTATGCCGGGGTTCTGTTCTATAATGCGCGGCAGTTGATGACACCACAGGCGATAACGATCATGACGCAGGATGAACTGAAAAAAGCAGTAGGCTGGGCGGCCCTTCAATACGTACAGCCGGGTACGATTGTCGGCGTAGGCACGGGCTCTACCGCGGCGCACTTTATTGATGCGCTGGGCACGATGAAAGGACAAATCGAGGGCGCGGTCTCAAGCTCTGATGCCTCAACCGAGAAGCTGAAAAGCCTCGGCATCACCGTTTTCGACCTGAACGAAGTTGACCGTCTGGGCATCTACGTGGACGGTGCGGATGAAATTAACGGTCACATGCAGATGATTAAAGGCGGCGGCGCGGCGCTGACGCGTGAGAAAATCATCGCCTCGGTGGCCGATAAGTTTATCTGCATCGCCGATGCCTCCAAGCAGGTGGATATCCTGGGCCAATTCCCGCTGCCGGTAGAAGTGATCCCGATGGCGCGCAGCGCCGTGGCGCGCGAGCTGGTGAAGCTTGGCGGTCGTCCAGAATATCGTCAGGGCGTGGTGACCGATAACGGCAACGTGATCCTCGACGTGCATGGCCTGGAGATTCTCGATGCCATCGCGCTGGAAAATGCGATCAACGGCATTCCTGGCGTTGTGACCGTGGGCCTGTTCGCCAACCGCGGCGCAGACGTCGCGTTGATTGGTACCGCCGACGGCGTGAAAACCATTACTAAATGATCTGACTCAGGGGAATGACAAATTCCCCTGTTTTTTTTATTGAGGCTGAATTTGGTGACTTGTGTCACATTTCAATCTTCCGCCTGATTAACATCCCACATTTATCTTCCCGTTTAGCATTTTATGCTGGCATTTCCCTCTGCGTGAGGCTTCCTCATGTTGCCGACGCAAACGTTCATATTGCCGCAATAATTTTTTTTGATATGTTGCTTAGGTGAACTTTCGTTCACCACAACATCAGTAAAACAAAGACGGGACGGGGAAATGGCTAAGGTATCACTGGAAAAAGACAAAATTAAATTTCTGCTGGTTGAAGGCGTGCACCAGAAGGCGCTGGATAGCCTTCGCGCAGCAGGTTACACCAATATCGAATTTCACAAGGGTGCGCTGGATAGCGAACAGCTGAAAGAGTCTGCCCGTGATGCCCACTTCATCGGCCTGCGTTCCCGTACTCAACTGACGGAAGAGATCTTCGCTGTTGCTGAGAAACTGGTTGCCGTAGGCTGCTTCTGCATCGGCACCAACCAGGTGGATCTGAAAGCCGCGGCTAAACGCGGCGTACCGGTGTTCAACGCGCCGTTCTCCAATACGCGTTCCGTTGCTGAGCTGGTGATTGGCGAACTGCTGCTGCTGCTGCGCGGCATTCCGGAAGCCAACGCCAAAGCACACCGCGGTGTGTGGAACAAACTGGCCGCGGGCTCCTATGAAGCGCGTGGTAAAAAGCTGGGCATTATCGGCTACGGCCACATCGGTACCCAGCTCGGCATTCTGGCGGAATCGCTGGGGATGCATGTCTACTTCTATGATATTGAAAGCAAATTGCCACTAGGTAACGCGACTCAGGTGCAGCATCTATCCGACCTGTTGAACATGAGCGATGTGGTGAGTCTGCACGTACCGGAGAACGCCTCCACCAAAAATATGATGGGCGCGGAAGAGCTGGCGCTGATGAAGCCTGGTTCGCTGTTGATTAACGCCGCGCGTGGTACGGTGGTGGACATTCCGGCGCTGTGCGACGCGCTGGCGCGTAAGCATCTGGCGGGGGCGGCCATCGACGTCTTCCCAACCGAGCCGGCGACCAACAGCGACCCGTTCACCTCGCCGCTGTGCGAATTCGACAACGTGATCCTGACACCTCACATCGGTGGTTCAACCCAGGAAGCGCAGGAGAATATCGGCCTGGAAGTGGCGGGTAAACTGATTAAGTACTCTGACAACGGCTCTACGCTGTCTGCTGTGAACTTCCCGGAAGTATCGCTGCCGCTGCACGGCGGTCGTCGTCTGCTGCATATCCACGAAAACCGTCCTGGCGTGCTGACCGCGCTGAACCAGATTTTCGCCGAGCAGGGCGTTAACATCGCCGCGCAGTATCTGCAAACTACGCCGCAGATGGGCTACGTGGTTATCGATATTGAAGCCGAAGAGGATGTGGCGCAGAAAGCGCTGCAGAGCATGAAGGCGATTCCTGGCACCGTTCGCGCCCGCCTGCTGTACTGATTTTCCCGTACTGATGAAACGGGCAGGCTATAGGTCTGCCCGTTTTTTTTCGCTTTTTTGCAACGCGTACATTCACTTTACGCACCTCGCCGCAAACGGTGATTAAAGGCATTGCCGCGCATTGTGTCTTAGCCAAAGGGATTTACGATGGGGGCTCAGCAGGGGGCTGAAACGGCAAAGCCCCTACCGAAGCAGGGGCCCTGAAAGGAAAGGGACAATGATGAGACTCTTCATCATACTGCTGATTCTGTTAATCATCGCTCTGCCAGCATATTAACAGTATGAACGCAGGAGGGAGGTTCGCCTCCCTCACCCTTTACCGAGGAATGTAGGTCAAAAAAACGACACTGTCAATTGCCTGAAACGGCCTACCACTGCCAGACTTTTGACGGTGTGATCACCGCGGGAAGAGGGATATCCCAGTGCTCGACCGGCAGCGTGTCAACCTGCTGGCAATCGTGGGCATAGCCGACGGGCTGGATGCCGTGCTGCTGCCAGTTTTGCAGCGTGCGGTCATAAAAACCGCCGCCCATGCCTAACCGTTGCCCCTGTTCATCAAAGGCGACCAGCGGCGTTATCAGCACGTCGAGATTAGCGAGCGGCAGAACGTCACGCACATCAAGCCTCGGCTCTTGGATTTTCAAGCGATTAACGACCAACTCACTGTGCGGGTGGTAGTGCAGAAACAGCAGGTTGCCGGGGCTGAACGGGTGAAGCACCGGCAGGTATACGCGTTTGCCCGCGCGCCAGAGCTGTTCAATTAAGGGCTGGGTGTCGAGCTCGCCGTCAAATGATAAAAACAGCGCAACGGTTTTTGCCATCACCACCGGAGGCCAGGCCATCATGCGATCTGCGGCCTGTTCGCCGTAGAGAATTTGCTGCTGGAGTGTGAGCGCACGACGACGTTGCCGGATAATCTGGCGAATGTTTTGTCGGGAGTTTTGTTGCTCAGATGAGTGCGTCATAAGACCGGGTAGGTAGAAGGGAATCTCCGAGATGCCGCCGCAGGCTGTAACCCTTGAACCCTTGGTTCAAGGTGAATGCGTCGTCACAGTTTTAAGGCTTCTCGGACGGACCGAGCATGCTCACCAACCATGGAGCGCCACATTCTTGTGGTATGAAATATCGGCTCAGGGGACTGGCCCGCTTGCGAACATCTCAGAGAAATTTTTTCTTCACAGTCACTCTACCATAGTAAACTGCAAAGTGTTATTCAAAGTTTGGTGCTGATTTATCGGATATGCGACCCTGGTCAAGCAATGCCTGTTCAATGGTCTGTTGTAGCATCCGAATGCGCTGTTCCATGCTTGAAGCATAGTCACGCGTTTTCGCCCTTTCCTGAGTTAACTCGTAGCTGATGTTCAACGCGGCGATGAAAACCAGCTGCTCAGTATTTGTGACTCTAGTGCGTTCTTTCAGATCTTGCAACCGCTGATTCAGATCGTCCGCGGCCTGATTCAAAGCATCTCTTTGTTCAGGCGGGCAATTCACTCGCAGTGAACGGCCAAAAATTTGGATATCGACGGGTTGTGCAGACATGCCACCTTCCTGCTGATTGACTGCGCGTCCTTCACTCTCAGGATGTGAAGGGGCGACACTATAGCTACCCTGGTATGAACTTACAAGCCCTTTTCTGGTATCTCCAGGGTCCAAAGTGGTAGCATACCATGAATTCCACCCAACAATGACGAATGCGCATGTCTATACAGAACGAAATGCCTGGTTACACCCTGCTGAACCAGCTGTTAAACCAACAAGGGGTAGGCCTGACGCCTGCGGAAATGCACGGCCTGCTCAGCGGTCTGCTTTGCGGCGGAAACAACGACAGCTCATGGCAGCCGCTGGTTCACGATCTGACTAACGAAGGTCTGGCGTTTGGCCACGAGCTTGCTGAATCACTGCGCTCCATGCATTCGGCCACCAGCGACGCACTGGAAGATGACGGCTTCCTTTTTCAGCTTTATCTGCCTGAAGGCGACGACGTCAGCGTGTTTGACCGCGCCGATGCGCTCTCCGGCTGGGTGAATCACTTCCTGCTTGGCTTGGGGATGGTTCAGCCGAAGCTGGATAAAGTGAAGGGAGAAGCGGGCGAAGCCATTGACGATCTTCGAAATATTGCGCAACTTGGCTATGAAGAAGATGAAGATCAGGAAGAGCTGGAGATGTCGCTGGAAGAAATTATCGAATACGTTCGCG
Organism: Kluyvera sp.; assembly: GCF_965301105.1. Lineage (NCBI taxonomy): Bacteria > Pseudomonadati > Pseudomonadota > Gammaproteobacteria > Enterobacterales > Enterobacteriaceae > Kluyvera > Kluyvera sp. The sequence continues at coordinate 7,399 of NZ_CBDKZX010000038.1, read as the reverse complement.
TAGCGGCGCTGCTGTGCCACGATACTTTCACCCATCCGCAGCCGACGGCACCGGAAGTCCGGAAACCAACCTTACACTAAACATAATACCTGCTCTGCTCGTCGCAGCGCGAAGGGATTGAAAGGAGATGTCATGACACAGCAAGCGTTTCTCCGCCGCCGCCAGGCACTGCTGGCGCAAATGAAGCCAGGCAGCGCGGCGCTGATTTTTGCCGCGCCAGAGGTGACGCGCAGCGCGGATTCTGAGTATCCCTATCGCCAGAACAGCGATTTCTGGTACTTCACCGGCTTTAACGAGCCGGAAGCCTTGCTGGTGCTGATTAAAAGCGATGACACCCACAATCACAGCGTGCTGTTCAACCGCGTTCGCGACCTGACGGCGGAAATCTGGTTTGGCCGCCGCTTAGGGCAGGACGCGGCGCCGGAAAAACTGGGCGTTGACCGCGCGCTGGCATTCAGTGAAATCAACCAGCAGTTGTTCCAGTTGCTGAACGGCCTCGACGTGATTTATCACGCGCAGGGGGAATATGCCTGGGCTGATGAGATTGTCTTCACCGCGCTGGATAAACTGCGCAAAGGTTCGCGCCAGAATCTGACCGCGCCGGACGCGATGATCGACTGGCGTCCGATGGTGCACGAAATGCGCCTGTTCAAGGACAGCGAAGAGATTGATATCCTGCGCCGCGCCGGTGAAATCAGCGCGCTGGCGCATACTCGCGCCATGGAAAAATGCCGTCCTGGGATGTTTGAATATCAGCTGGAAGGCGAGATTCTGCACGAATTTACTCGCCACGGCGCGCGCTACCCGTCTTACAACACCATCGTCGGCGGCGGTGAAAACGGCTGCATTCTGCACTACACCGAAAATGAATCGGAACTGCGCGATGGCGAGCTGGTGCTGATTGACGCGGGCTGCGAATACAAAGGCTACGCCGGTGACATCACCCGTACCTTCCCGGTAAACGGCAAATTCACCCCGGCGCAGCGTGCTATTTACGACATCGTGCTGGCGTCGCTGTACAAGGCGCTCGAGCTGTACCGTCCGGGCACTTCCATTCAGGAAGTTACCGGCGAAGTGGTGCGTATCATGGTGACCGGGCTGCACGGTCTGGGGATCCTCAAAGGCGAGATTGATCAGTTGATCGCCGATAACGCGCACCGCCCGTACTTTATGCATGGCCTGAGCCACTGGCTGGGGCTGGACGTTCACGATGTCGGCGTATACGGCGCTGACCGCTCTCGCGTACTGGAGCCGGGCATGGTGCTGACCGTTGAACCGGGCCTGTATATTGCGCCGGACGCGGACGTACCGGCGGAGTACCGCGGCATCGGTGTTCGTATTGAAGACGACATCCTGATTACCGAAGACGGTAATGAAAACCTGACGGCGAGCGTCGTGAAGAATGCGGACGACATTGAGGCGCTGATGGCGGCGGCACGCCAGCTATGAGCCTGATTATTGTCGGCGGCGGGATGACCGGCGCCACGCTGGCGCTGGCGGTATCGCAGCTGACGGCGGGTCGTCTGCCGGTGCATCTGGTTGAAGCAGCGGATATCGACGCCGCACAGCATCCGGGCTTTGATGCCAGGGCGATCGCGCTGGCTGCGGGCACCTGCCAACAGCTGACGAAGATTAACCTGTGGCAGGCGATTGCCGACTGCGCCACCCCGATAACCACCGTTCACGTGAGCGATCGCGGCCACGCCGGGTTTGTTACGCTGGAGGCGCAGGACTATCGTCTGGCGGCGCTGGGCAACGTGGTTGAACTCCACGACGTTGGTCAGCGATTGTTCGGCCTGCTGCGCCGTGCTCCCGGTGTGACGCTACACTGCCCATCGCGCGTTGCGCAGGTTGAGCGGCAGACTGACGGCGTCAGCGTCACGTTGGATAACGGCGAAACGCTGCACGGTAAGTTGCTGGTGGCGGCTGATGGCTCGCGATCAATGCTAGGTGAACGCTGCGGAATTTACTGGCAGCAGGAGCCGTATAACCAGCTGGCGGTGATAGCGAACGTCACCACCGCTATTCCGCATCAGGGGCGCGCGTTTGAACGCTTTACCGAACATGGCCCGCTGGCGATGCTGCCGATGTCGCAGAACCGCTGTTCACTGGTTTGGTGCCATCCGCGGGAATGCCATGATGAAGTGCTCGGCTGGTCCGATTCACGTTTCTGTGACGAACTGCAGCGTGCGTTCGGCTGGCGTTTAGGGCGTATCACGCAGGCCGGCGCGCGCAACGTCTACCCTCTCTCCCTGACCACCGCGACACGTACGGTTTCGCACCGTCTGGCGCTGGTAGGTAATGCCGCGCAAACGCTGCATCCTATCGCCGGACAGGGGTTTAACCTTGGCTTGCGCGATGTGATGACGCTGGCAGAAAACCTGGCGCAGGCGCATGCCGCGCGTCAGGATATCGGCGACTATACGTTGCTCTGCCAGTACCAGCGTCAGCGGGCGGAGGATAAAGCCGCCACCATCGGTGTTACCGATGGGCTGGTGCATCTGTTTGCTAACCGTTGGGCCCCGCTGGTTGTCGGGCGCAACGTGGGGCTGATGGCGATGGAATTATTTACCCCTGCCCGTGATGTGCTGGCGCAGCGGACGCTGGGCTGGGTCGCCCGTTAAGAGCTGTAAGGAGTGAATGTGCAAAGTGTTGATGTTGCCATCGTAGGCGGTGGTATGGTCGGGCTGGCGGTGGCCTGCGGTTTACAGGGCAGCGGCCTGCGGGTTGCCGTGCTGGAACAATCGTTACCGCAAGCGTTGGCCGCCGATGCGCCGCCTGCGCTGCGCGTATCCGCCATTAATGCCGGCAGCGAGAAGCTGCTGTCAAAGCTGGATGTCTGGCAGGCGATTGTCGCCCAGCGCGCCAGCCGCTACCACGGCATGGAAGTGTGGGATAAAGACAGTTTTGGCCGCATTGCGTTTGACGATCGCAGCATGGGTTACAGCCATCTGGGGCATATCGTCGAAAATGCGGTTATTCATCATGCACTGTGGCAGAAAGCCGAGCGTAGCGCGGATATCACCCTGATGGCGCCTGCGGAATTGCAGCAGGTCGCCTGGGGCGAAAACGAAGCGTTTCTGACGCTGAAAGACGGCGGCATGCTGACCGCACGTCTGGTGGTAGGGGCCGATGGCGCCAACTCCTGGCTGCGTAACAAAGCCGATATTCCGCTGACGTTCTGGGACTATCGCCATCACGCGCTGGTGGCGACCGTGCGGACGGAAGAGCCGCACGAGGCGGTAGCGCGTCAGAGTTTCCACGGCGACGGCATTCTGGCTTTCCTGCCGCTCAGCGATCCGCATTTGTGTTCTATCGTCTGGTCGCTGTCGCCGGAAGAGGCGCAGCGGATGCAGCAGGCGGAGGAAAGCGAGTTCAACAAAGCGCTGAGCATTGCTTTTGATAACCGCCTGGGCCTGTGTCGGGTGGAGAGCGAGCGGCAGGTTTACCCGCTGACCGGGCGTTACGCGCGTCAGTTTGCCGCGCACCGTCTTGCACTGGTTGGCGACGCGGCGCACACCATTCATCCGTTGGCGGGGCAGGGGGTTAACCTGGGCTTTATGGATGCCGCCGAGTTGATTGAAGAGCTGAAACGTCTGCACGCGCAGGGGAAAGATATCGGCCAGCATTTTTATCTGCGTCGCTACGAACGCAGCCGCAAACACAGCGCCGCGCTGATGCTGGCGGGAATGCAGGGCTTCCGCGAACTGTTTGCCGGTGAGAACCCGGCGAAAAAACTGCTGCGCGATATTGGTCTTAAACTCGCCGATACGCTGCCCGGCGTAAAACCACAGTTGATCCGTCAGGCAATGGGTCTGAATGACCTGCCGGAGTGGCTTCGTTAAGTCGCTCACACTTTTACTCCCGGTGGTTCCACCGGGAGTCTTCCCCCTCATTTGAAAAATTCTAATTTCACCCATTTTTTCGCATTAGTTTTATTAATCCATCAAATTTTATGTTACGGGAAAGTCGCCCTGTTTTTCGCAGGAAATATTATCTTATGCTGAATTGTTAACCATTATTGTTAATTAAATGTGGTGTAATTCGCTTTTTTCCAGTTGATTCCTCTGTATGCTTTTTGGCGACTTTTGGTCATAAGCTAATGTGATGTCCCTTTTTTCCTGATGGTTTAGCTCGGTGTTCGGTGGTAAGTTCAGGGAAAAGAGAACGTTTGCGTCGGTGCCTGGACGGGCGTCGGCGCGTGTTTTTGTGGTGCGATATATTCAACGAGGACATGATGGCTCAACAAACGCCTTTGTATGACCAGCACGTGTTATGTGGCGCGCGTATGGTGGATTTCCACGGCTGGATGATGCCGCTGCACTATGGGTCGCAGATTGATGAGCACCATGCGGTGCGTACCGATGCCGGGATGTTCGATGTGTCGCATATGACGATCGTCGATTTACACGGCCCGCGCACCCGCGAGTTTCTGCGCTATCTGCTGGCCAACGACGTGGCGAAGCTCACCAAACCCGGCAAAGCGCTTTATAGCGGGATGTTGAACGCATCGGGCGGCGTGATTGATGACCTGATCGTTTACTACCTCACCGAAGATTTCTTCCGCCTCGTCGTTAACTCCGCCACCCGCGAAAAAGACCTCTCCTGGATTACCCAACACGCTGAACCTTATGCCATTGACATCACCGTTCGTGACGACCTGTCGCTGATTGCGGTGCAGGGGCCAAACGCGCAGGCGAAAGCGGGCACGCTGTTTAGCGATGAACAGCGCCATGCGGTAGAAGGCATGAAGCCGTTCTTCGGCGTGCAGGCGGGCGATTTCTTTATCGCCACCACCGGCTATACCGGCGAAGCGGGCTATGAAATTGCCCTGCCGAAAGCGCAGGCGGCGGATTTCTGGCAGCAGATGGTCCAGGCGGGCGTGAAGCCTTGCGGCCTGGGCGCACGCGATACGCTGCGTCTGGAAGCCGGTATGAACCTGTACGGACAGGAGATGGACGAAGGCATCTCTCCGCTGGCGGCCAATATGGGCTGGACCATTGCCTGGGAACCGGCCGATCGCAACTTTATCGGTCGTGACGTGCTGGAGATCGAACGTGAGAAAGGCACCGAACAATTGGTGGGCCTGGTGATGACCGAAAAAGGCGTGCTGCGCGGCGAACTGCCGGTACGTTTTACCGATGCGAACGGCAATGCGCGTGAAGGTGTGATCACCAGCGGGACTTTCTCGCCGACCTTAGGCCATAGTATTGCGCTGGCTCGCGTCCCTCAGGGCATTGGCGAGACGGCGATTGTGCAAATCCGTAACCGTGAAATGCCGGTGAAGGTCACCAAACCTGTTTTTGTACGTAACGGCAAGGCCGTGGCGTAACCGATTATTATTCTGGAGATTTTTTGATGAGCAACGTACCAGCAGAACTGAAATACAGTAAAGAACACGAATGGCTGCGCAAAGAAGCCGACGGCAGCTACACCGTGGGTATCACCGAGCACGCGCAGGAGTTACTGGGCGACATGGTGTTTGTTGACCTGCCGGAAGTCGGCGCGACCGTCAGCGCGGGCGACGACTGCGCGGTGGCGGAGTCTGTGAAAGCGGCTTCCGATATCTACGCGCCAATCAGCGGCGAAATCGTTGCGGTTAACGAAGAGCTGGGTGATTCACCGGAGCTGGTAAACAGCGAACCGTACGCCGGTGGCTGGATCTTCAAGATCAAGGCCAGCGATGAAGCGGAAGTTGCCGCACTGCTGGACGCGACCGCATACGAAGCCCTGTTAGAAGACGAATAACGGTTTTCCCCCTCTCCCTCCGGGAGAGGGCCGGGGTGAGGGTATGTTCGCACTGTCACCCCAAACCTCTTCCTCTGGAAGATGAAATCTTAAAATCACCGCACGTTTCAGGAACCATCGCTCATGACACAGACTTTAAGCCAGCTTGAAAACCGTGGCGCGTTTATTGAACGTCACATCGGGCCGGACGCCCAGCAGCAGCAAGAGATGCTCAAAACGGTTGGCGCGGATTCACTCAACGCACTGATTGAACAGATCGTGCCGAAAGATATCCAGCTTGCCACGCCGCCGCAGGTAGGCGAGGCCACCACAGAATTCGCCGCGCTGGCGGAGCTGAAGGCGATTGCGGGTCGCAACAAGCGCTTTAAGTCGTATATTGGCATGGGTTACACCCCGGTGCAGCTGCCGCCGGTTATCCTGCGCAATATGCTGGAAAACCCGGGCTGGTACACCGCTTATACTCCGTATCAACCGGAAGTGTCTCAGGGCCGCCTTGAAGCGCTGCTTAACTTCCAGCAGGTCACGCTGGATCTGACCGGTCTTGATATGGCTTCCGCTTCCCTGCTGGATGAAGCGACCGCTGCCGCGGAAGCGATGGCGATGGCCAAGCGTGTGAGCAAGCTGAAGAATGCAAATCGCTTCTTCGTCGCGGCTGACGTGCATCCGCAAACGCTGGACGTCGTTCGTACTCGTGCGGAAACCTTTGGTTTTGACGTTATCGTCGATGATGCCGACAAAGCGCTGGAACACCAGGATGTCTTTGGCGTGCTGCTGCAGCAGGTGGGCACTACTGGCGAAGTGCATGATTACAGCAAACTGATTGCTGAACTGAAATCCCGCAAAGTGGTGGTGAGCGTTGCCGCCGACTTTATGGCGCTGGTGCTGTTAACCGCACCGGGCAAACAGGGCGCGGACATTGTCTTCGGCTCCGCCCAACGCTTCGGCGTTCCGATGGGCTACGGTGGCCCGCACGCGGCATTCTTTGCCGCTAAAGATGAATTCAAACGCGCCATGCCGGGCCGTATTATCGGCGTATCGAAAGATGCGGCGGGCAATACCGCGCTGCGCATGGCGATGCAGACTCGCGAGCAGCACATTCGCCGCGAGAAAGCCAACTCCAACATCTGTACTTCGCAGGTGCTGCTGGCCAACATTGCCAGCCTGTACGCGGTCTTCCACGGCCCGGTTGGCCTGAAACGTATCGCGAACCGCATTCATCGCCTGACCGATATTCTGGCGACTGGCCTGCAGCAGAAAGGGCTGAAAATGCGCCATGCGCACTTCTTCGATACCCTGTGCGTGGAAGTGGCGGATAAAGCGGCGGTGCTGGCACGCGCGCAGGCTGCCGAAATTAACCTGCGTAGCGACATTATTAATGCCGTCGGCGTGACCCTGAACGAAACCACCACCCGTGAAGACGTGCTGGCGCTGTTTAACGTGATCCTCGGCGAAAACCACGGCCTGGATATCGACACGCTCGATAAAGACGTGGCGCTCGACAGCCGTTCCATTCAGAGCAGCATGCTGCGTGATGATGCGATCCTCGCGCATCCGGTCTTTAATCGCTACCACAGCGAAACCGAGATGATGCGCTATATGCACTCGCTGGAGCGTAAAGATCTGGCGCTGAACCAGGCGATGATCCCGCTGG
>NZ_CBDKZX010000037.1:0-40310 GCF_965301105.1 Kluyvera sp. | reverse complement strand
ATCAACAGGGGAGCAGATCATGCGTCTAATTTACATGTGGTTATTTAATCATATACCTAAGAACTCATAAGCTCTATTTTTAACAACATTAGAATATCTTGTTATACTTTTATATATGGCAAAATGGTCTTGCGGCAACGCTTCAGTCCCAATAACTTTGCACCACTGGTGTTTCAAAATTTGATGATCTAAATTGTCAAAAAAACCAGAAAGATCTAATGCAACAGCGCTACATTCACCCATTTCAGTAATTGTATCAAATGCTCTCTTGGCAAATTCTATATTGCTTTTATTTAAAGATCTGAAGGCAAGGATGTTCTCGTGTAAATTGTTTTCTTGGATCAATAATTCATAATGTCCAGTAAGATATTCTGCGTAAAATGCATAGATATGACTATCCAAATGTGAGGAGTAGGCAATAGGTCTTAATTTTTCAGTTTTACTTAATTGCTTTGTTAATTTGTCTTTTTTGATTTTAAACGATTTAACTTCAAAGCTTAAAAATGGTAGAAAAGAATGTTTTGTTATTTTTTCTGGAGAGGAAACATATTTAACCGCTTTTTTTAATGAAACAGGTTCATCGAAATGCAAATAACCACGTTTTCTGAACCATGGATAATCATCATTATTCATTATATTTCCTGAGTGAAATTAGCAAAACCGGAGGATGACAGAATAGCGACAATTCTAGGACACATCCTCCGGCTTAACCAAGTGGTCTTTCTCCAACCTTCTCATCCACAATCAGTACCTAAATACAAATTGTGAACCTCGCCGCAAATGTTAGATATGCTGTATAATGTAATCAGTAGCGTGGAGTCAATTATGAATATCATCCAAGTGTTGCTTACCGTCGTCACAGTGATTGGGTTCACCAAGAACTGTGGGAGGCTTGACAACCTGTACAATACCCCTAAACCTTTGTTTAGGGCATTATTTTTATATCATCGTAAATTAAAAAAAACAAGGTTTACCTATTAAATTTTGCGAAATTCTAGTAAAAAATTCAGCAACTCAGTTAACCCGGCAAGCAATGAGATGGTTTTATATCATGTCTGTAAAGAATGTTCACAGGAATAAGAACTATGACGGCATGGAATCAGTGCAGCAATTGATAAAATTTAGAACTTAAACTTCATAGCCGCCTCCACCTCACTACACCCCGTCTCCTTCATAATCCGCATCCGCTCCGCCTTTTCATGTTTCTCGGTCATTGCCAGTGCCAGATAGAGCGCTGGCGGCACCACCCGGAACAGCGCTTCAACTCGCGGTGAGAGCACCACGCCTTCCGTATACTGCCCCGGTGATTTCACCGCCGAGCGTAGCAACTGGCGCTGTTCTTCGGTCAGCGCCTTAAACCGGCACACCTGATCGATCTCCTCCGGCGGCATCACCAGCAGTTCCCACCACTCGATCATGTTGAGCAGTTTCTTCGCCTCATCAGGAAAATCTGCCAGGTTCTGGGTGGCGAGCCACAGCCAAATCCCAAGCTTGCGCCACATCTTCGACCCTTTAGTCAGAAAGCGCGCCAGCAGCGGATTGACGGTAATGATATGCGCCTCATCGGTGATATTAACGATGGGTCGCGCCAGATGCTGGTCGCGTTCGCCGAGGTTGTTGATATGGTTAATAAGCGAGATATAGCTGATGGCAAGCTGTGCTTCGTAGCCTTCGCGGGCGAAGGTGGCGAGATCCACCAGCGTGATATCCGCCTCAGGCCACATCTGACCTTCGCGGTTAAACAGTTCGCCTTCAAACCCGGCGCAGAACAGGTTGATGGATTCCGCCATCTCATACGCCCGCTGGCGGCGTACCTCCGGCAAAATGGTATCGCGGGAAAGGTCGAACAGCGCTTCGCGAATATCCTGCGTCAGCGTCTGGCGCTTTTCCTGATAGCAGGTGTGAGCTGCGGCGATTATTGCCTGGCGGATCATCGCCCGGTCTGGCCGGGTGAGGCGCGCATCCTCTTTCGCTTCGCCGCCGGTGATCATCAGCCGGGCGGTGATCTCCATCTCGCCCAGCACGTCGCGCTGGTCATCGCCGTCGTTCTCTTCGTCCTCCGGCGGTTCGGCGTCGGTGATGGCTTGTTCCACCAGTCGCCAGGCGTCGGCGAACAGGGGTAGGGTAATGCCGGAACCGGGACGCAGGCTGATTTTATTCACCGTCAGGCCGTGGGCGGCGGCGTAATCAGCCATCAGGCCGAACGAGTTCCCTGCCTCGATGATAAACAGACGTGGGCGGTGTAGCGCCATCAGTTGCGCGATTCTGGTGTTGAGAGTGGCGGATTTCCCCGCCCCGGTCGGACCGAGTAACAGCAGGTGGCCGTTCTGGGCGCGGTCGAGTCTGTTCAGCGGATCGAAACAGAGTGGCTCGCCGCCACGGTTGAAGTAGCAAATGCCCGGGTGCCCGGTACCGGTTTCCCGCCCGTAAACCGGCAGCATTCCGGCGATATGTTGCACGAAGTTGAACCGGGTATACAGCCCACGCAGGTCGCGCAGGGGATCGAAACACATCGGCAGCCAGCGCAGCCAGTGGCTTATGGGGGCCACTTCGTGCTGTTCCTGTACCGGCACCAGCCCGGCGTTCAGCAGCAGGCTGTGCAACTGGCGCTGCTGGCGAAACAGGGTATTGGTATCGGGGGCGTGCAGGTAAAACACCAGCGTGCTGCGGTACAGCTTGTGGCCGTCCTTCAGGTAACCGCGGACTTCGCGGCAGTCGCGGCGGGTGTATTCGGAATCGGTGTTGTCGCCAATCGCCCGCTCGGAAAGATGGCTGATATGCTGCTCCAGCTTGTCCTGCGGATACGCCACCACCGTCAGGTTCATGATGGTGCCTGCTGGCAACAGGTCGAACAGGGCATTGATGCCGTCGCCGCGCGAGGTTTCTCCGGTCAGCAGGCCGGGCGGCGGCACTTTGCGCAGGCGGTCGACGACCACCACTTTATGCGGGCGGTTATCCAGCCACCAGACGCCGTTCTCCGCATCTGAGCGCGGTTCGCTCGTCAGCAGTCGTTCGGCGAAATCGGTAATAACGGTCAGGGATTCGGCTTCAGGTAAATCCAGTTGTCGCCAGAAGGCTTTTTTATCTTCAACGGGCGGCGCAGGGTTAAACCAGCGCACCAGCCAGCGGTGGATGGTCTGCTCATTCTGGCGGACCGCGCTGATACCCGCCGCTTTCAGCCCGGCGGTAATCCGTTCGCAGATGTGGTTCAGCGTCTCTTCCGGGGAAGGTTCATCCGGTGAGAGGCCGGGCAGCCAGCGGTAGACCACCATCCGCGTGCGCCGCCACGTCGCACGCCAGCGGGTACGGGTCACGGTGTTATCGAGAAACAGCCCCCCATCGCGGGTGAGATTCGCCATATGGTTTGCCATCTGTGTGAGCCATTCACGGGTAAAGGCGGAATCGCGGATTTCCGGTGCGGCATAAGCGGCAAGAGTCTCCAGCCACGCCTCGCTGTCGTCCTCATCCTGACAGAAAAACTGTACCACCCACGGCGCACGTTCATGCTCATCAAAGGCATCCTGCAATGCGTCAGTGACGGTATCGCGGACCTGTTCCAGAAACGCCGTCGAGCGGCCTTCGCTGCCAACAGGCGTCAGTTCAAACACCGCACCCACTGAACGCCCATCTTCCAGTAGCAGCGTCTGCGACTCCGGCAAAAATTCCACCCACGGCAGCCAGTCGACAAATGACGGGCCCTTGCGGTAGCTGGCATTCAGCGCCTGTTCGGTCAGGCCGCGCCGTTCACTCATGGCGGCGTCAGGCGTTCGCCCGGCAGCGCATACTGCGGGCGGGTATAGAAGGGGAACACGGTGCTGTATCCGGGTACCGGCGTGTTGCGGTTGAGGTGCGGGAATACGTACAACACCATATCCGGGTTGGGCAGGCGCGGGAACTGGCTGCGGAGAGTGTCTGCCGCAGATTGTTCCACCGGGCCATCCGGCGGGCGGCGCAATTGTGCGCGGGCATCCAGCAGAGCCGCATTGCCGCTGCTTTGCTGCTGCCACAGGGTGAGCATACTGGCGTCAGGATCGACCGGCATCAGCTCCTCCTGCGAGGTGCTGCATCCGGCCAGCAAAAACAGAAGCATCAAGAGGGTGCGTATCATTCCAGACCTCCCGGCGTGCTGACCTGCTGGTATTTCACCTGGCGGCCTTCCGGCTCGTAGTCGATGGTCAGCGGTTCGGTGAGATGCACCGCCACCTTATGGCCCGGCGGGACATACACGGCATCGAACATCTGGCCGTAGTGCTGTTTCATCCAGTCGGCGGTTTCTTTCAGCCCGCCGCCGATGGCCTGGCCGAGGACGTACTGGCCGTTGTTGCCCGTCACGGCGCTGGTGATGCTGCCGTCCTCCACCACGGTGGTGCTTTCACCGTTCGCAAACGCCTGTGCCGCCGCACCGGAGCCTGCCAGCAGGAACTGCGAAGTCAGGTACTCTTTCGCGTTGCTTTTGCGCTCGCCGGGAATACACGGCAGACCCTGGTTATCCGAGAGCCAGCCGATCTCCTGCTGTTTGTTGCCAGATTTGCCGGCCTGCGGGACGGTGCGGATGGTGCCGTCGTGAAACACAAAGGTCATCGAGGTGATTTGCCCGCGCACACAGGAGAGCGTCCAGTCGCCGGAGGCGATACCGGAGACTACCGCGCCCGCCACGTCCGGCAGTTCGATGCCGTTGGCGGTGAGGTTGTCCTCGCCAATCAGCAGTTTGAACGGGTAGGGATCGCTGACGGTGCCGTTAAGTGGTACGCGACCAATCAGCGCCGTCATGGCAACCGATCCGGTCAGCGTGGCGTTCTGCGGCAGGGTGTAGACCTTTACGTCAGGTTTCGGCGGCGGTTTGTCCGCCGCTTTCAGGGGGACGCGCAGCACCCTGTCATCCACGGGCGGAGGAGCATCCAGCGGCTCCAACCAGCGGATATCCGGCTGTACGTCGGCAGGTAGTTCGCCGGGCGTCAGTCCCAGACCGGGCGGGATATCATCCGGGCGTTTCGCCATCAGACGGTCGAGTTTATCCAGCAGTCCCCGCTGGCTTTTCAGCAGTTCGTCGCGCATCTGATCCTGTTGGCGGCGCATATCCTCACGCAGTTGCGATGCCAGCGTACTCTGCTGCGCTTTCAGCCGCTTCTCGCGGGCCTGCTGGCTTTCGTTATCGCTCTGGATCGCCTGAAGCTCGCGACGGTACTGCTTCATCTGACCAACCAGCGTGGCGACGGTATCGGCAGGCGTGTCGCCGTCGATGCCCAGATCGCGCAGTTCCTGCGGCGTTAATGCCGCCACGGTACGGGAGGAGGTCTCCGGCGTACTTTTGCCTGTCGGGCGCAACAGCAGCCAGACGGTGATAAGCACAATCAGCGGCAGCAGAATTTTCAGCAGGACGTTCTGGCGCGGCATCATGGCGCTGGCTCCGGCAGCAGGGCGCGGGAGATGCGGCCTTCCGTCACCAGGTACACCACGGTGGTGTCTTCCGCCAGACCACGTGGGCCGAGCCAGTCATGCTGGAAAGCGGCGGCGGTGAATTGTCCCTGAAGATCGCGCGGATCGAGCGTGATGCGCTGCCCGCTAAGGTTTTGCAGGCGGATAGCGGTGACGGTGGTGGCGTTAACCTGCCATGATGCCAGCGGGATGGCGGTAACAGGCTGCTGTGGTAGTAAGGTGGTGATGTGTTTTGCCAGTCGAACGGGGGCAGGTGTGACGCCGGGCAGGGCTTCGACGGTACGCAGCGGGGCATACAGGTTTTGCGCGGCATAGCGCACCAGCAGGACGGGCAGAGGCTCGGTTGATGCTGTCACCGGGACGGGCGTTTTTGTTGTGGGGGACGTCTGCGGTGTGTAGCTGATTTGCACGGGTTCAAGTGGCGAAGTGCTTTGGGTTGCTTGAATATCCAGCAGGATCAGCTCGCCACTGCCGGTATCTCGTAGTTGAATGCGGGTGGACGGGAACGCCGTATTTGCCAGTAGGAAGACTTTGCCGCCCGCACTTTGCAGACGCACTTTGCCTTCCAGCGTGGCGGGATAGCCAATACGCACCGCTTTCCCCACATCGACAATCCGCTCCAGCCCGATATGCAGCGTGACGGGCAGCGGGATGTTTTCCCACTGCACCACTTCCGTGGCGAAGGCCGGGAAACTGAACAATAAAGCAAAGAGGATATGCCTCATGGTTTCTCCTCCGCCACCAGACGCTGCGGCGCGGCGTCGGTACAGTCGATTGCTAGCCCCCACGGGTTTTTCTCCGCATCAATGGCGTAACGCACCACCTGCAACGGGTAGCGCACCAGCGCTTTTTTCACCGGTTCGTTCTGGTAATACTCTTCAACTGCCACGTCCAGCGTCACTTGCCAGGCGTCCCGGCTTAATGCCTCGACGCGAGGAAGAGGGGGTTTATCACCGTCATGCACCAGGCTGCTGTAACCGTGGCCGGGAAGTTCATACACGCCGCGCGTGCGCTCACGCAGTTCACCACCGTTGCGCCGTACCTGAAAATCGTGCTCCAGCCGGGTGTAGCAGGCGGGCGTCAGGTAGGCGCGCAGCGAGCGCAGGTTGCGGGAATAGTCTTCCTCACCGTTGTCCGGCCAGCGATTCAACTGCTGGAAGATATAAAAGGTGAAGGCGTAGACGCTGGCGGGCGGCACTTCCCACCACGGGCGGGTGCTGCCGCTGCGCAGGTCCGGTGGGAACCAGAGGGTGAGCTTTTGCGGCGCGCTGTACCAGCCGTAGCCGACGCCCGTCAGGCACAGGCACAGCAGAACAATCACTGCCCGCAGCGTCAGGATATGGTTATCGCGCTCGGCCAGCGCGTGGCGAAAGCGGCTCATCGCGGACTCCTGCGCACTACCCATACGGTACTGTGCTGCACCAGTTGTGCGCCGCGAAGATGATGACGTTCCAGCCAGGCAAGAATCGCCTGCGGTAGCCAACTGTCGGGCTTGCCACGTTTGGCGCGGGCCAGGATTCGTCCGCCGCCCTGAATCAGTAATGCCGCGCCCGCCAGCGCCGAACCGGGGATCAACGGCCAGTAGTGGGTTATCAGGGCCAGCAGAATGCCGAACGCGCAGCCGCCGCCCAGGCCGAGAGCCAGCGCGAGAAACAGCTCGCTGGTGGTCAGGCCGCGCCAGACCACGGGTTCGCGGTTGAGGCGGTCGGGGAGAAAGGGGATAGTCGCCATATTACAGGACGTCCGAAGCCTGGTTGAGCAGCCAGATGATGACCACCAGAAGAATACTGCCGACGCCCGCCATCGAGCCCAGATCTTTCCACTGCTTGCGCCCGCTCTGGATCTCCGAGTAGGTGGCAATGCAGTTGTTCGCCACTACCAGAAAACCGACGGCGCAGATGGCCAGCGCCAGCAGCACCACGATGTCAAAACCGTAGTTTTGCAGCGTCTCCATAATGCCCTGACCTTGGCCGCGTGATGGATCTTCCATCGTTGGCAGGTCGGCGAAGGCGTTGAATGCAGCGAATAACAGTAACAACAGCCAGCGCATGGAACCTCCTTAGCTCAGTACCAGCCAGAAATTGACCAGCACCAGTAACAGTGAACGGGCCGCCACCGCGCCAAAACTCTGCCAGCTCAGACGCTGGCGGCAGACTCCCTGCCAGGCGACCATTAGTGTCCAGGCACACCACAGCAGCATGACGCTGGTAAACAGGCCGAGCACCAACAGGCTGACGGTCTCCGGTTTGCTCAGGCTGGCGGCCTGAAAAGCGGCGAGTTGCGAGTTAGTCATCGGGGTTCTCCCGCTGATAACTGGCGCTCAGTGGCTGAACGGTGCGCGGCTGAGCCCTTGCCGGGGCAAGGTAGTGGCGGATGCCCTGTTCAACGGCAGAGACGTCCTGCTGCGCCTGTAAGTAGTCGAAGAAATAGCGCGACTGCGGATCGGTGCTGGCGCGGGTTTGGGCGCGTTCCAGCGAAGTTTTCACGCCGTTGAGTTGTTTCAGCGCAAGGGCGAGCTGGGTGGATTCCGGGGTGGCGTAGGCCAGGGCCGGGAAAGGCAGAATTGTTAGTAATATTGCGGTCTGTAGATGCATTGGAAGCTCTCCTGGTGCCCGTAATGATGAGCAGAGTAGGAGAGCGTGATAAAGATAACATCTAAAAACTCATTTCAGGGTATGGAGAATTTTTAGCATAGAGTTATCTACGGTCTGTTTGACTTTCTCGTAATAGATCGGCTCAGATAATGGCGAATCCCAGGTGTGAATATCCTTCTTATCAAAAGGGATGCATTTCATGGCTACCGCCTTTAACTGTTTCCCTTTTTGCTCATACTCATTGATATCATTAACGGTAAATTTTAAACTCTCTTTTCTTGCTTCAGTTATTTCAGTTGGGCATATCAACTTTATATCCCCTAAAGTAAATGTACTGACTCCGGTGATGAAAAATCTCTCGGGAATTTCTTGATAGTATCTAGTGTTCCAGATTAAGCCATTAAACATACTATGAGGATGAGTTTTGCTTTCAATATAATACTGATGTGTTCTCCAGTCACTAATGCCTGAGAGATTCATCGCCATATTAATGATCATATTTGGGATGGGACGATACCAGACACTGAATACAGCAATCACGACGGGTATGCATATTAAAACAACTATGAAGCTAGTGATTCTATTGCCATTTTTGCGCTCATTAAGATGTATGGCGCCAGGCAGAATGCCAATAGTAACAATAGCCGCTGTTAAGGCAAGGAGCATTAGCATTTCAACCCAATCACTTGTCCCCTCACTAAAATCAAGTTGGGTAAGCAGAAATAACATGGGTAATATTTGAACGATCCCGGGAGCCATAAGCTGCAAGGGTAATAAGAATAATAATCCTTTTTTGCTGGGCAATTTCTCGTAGTTATCAGATTTATGTAAACGAAACTTCTGTATTCTAAATAGCCTAAAAAAGGAGACAGTATAACTATGAGCAAGCATCAATACTAGGCTGGTGGAGCTTATGAAATAACCACTCCATCCAGAAAGATAATAAATGTAGTAGCCAACAATCATACCGCAGCATATAAATAAACTATTTAGATAACAAACAGTGGAAATTCGATGAGGCATGCTTGAGTAATCTTTAAATTTATCTTCGTATCCTGTGTAAATGAGTATTAAAATAAAAGAGGAAATGAAAATTACTAAGCTAAACCCCGAAATCGATACTAATATAAAGAAGAATATGATACCTAAGGCTGAACTGAGGCTTATAGCATCAAAGAAAATATCTAATCTATCAATGTTTGACAGATAGAACCATATAACAGCCATTGTGCATCCAGTAATAAATGTAGATGAGGTTATTACTGAAATAATGAATTTTTTATTCAGCAGCTTTATGACAGATTTATTCATAATCCGAATTCCATATCTGATAAAATTTGCATTGTAGTGAGGGGCGATTTTTTGAGCAACTTATAACCAACGCTTAAAACTCCCTGCAGCCATCCATACCGTTATCCCAAGCCATAAGGTGGCGGGCAGTAAAACCAGCATCGCGGGTACAAACAGCGGCTGTGCCAGATAAAACACCCACAGCGTGGTGGCGACTGAACTGCCGGACCTGATGACGTAGCGGTGGAGAAAAACCGATTCCAGCCCGGAACCAAACCGCCTCAAATCCCGCTGTACCAGACCTTCGGCCAGCCCGATTACAACACACAGGCAAAGCAGGGGAAGCATGGCGACGAGCCATGTCAGACGCAGCATAAAACTCACCAGCGTATAAGCCAGGACGGTGAACGGTTTCTGCAGGAACCTGTTAGCCAAAAGCCCGTGAGTTGTCCCGTTCTCCAGCAACATCACCATTTCATTCTTCAGCGGATGTGACTGCAACGCAATAACCAGCTCAGTTTGCTCTTGCCTCATCACTTGAAAAATATGCCTGCACCCCTCCTGCGGCCACCAGAAATACAGCCCCGCCAGCTCTAGTACGATCCTTAGAACCAGCGCGCCAATAACCAGCCCAATAAGCCGTCCGGCCAGCGACAGAAGCCAGCCAATCGGTCCTTGTGGCGGAAGTGATGGAGGCGGTTGCTGTTCACTCATTCCGGCTGTCCCTGCTGGCGCGCCTGCATCCAGGCCACCAGTTGCGCGACGGACTCCGGTAGTGGGCTGTGCTTATCTGCTACGGGCAGTGGCAGACGAATTTTCCACAGCTGCCCGCCCTCAAGCAGGGCAAAGGCCTGGCCTTTAGGAAGTTGAATCAACGCGGCGGTATCCAGCAGCGGTACATTGCGGGTGACCACCTGCTCGCGGGTGTTGCTGGTAAAGCTGTTGATGCCGCCCGGTGTGTCGGTGACACCGGAACTCACCTGGCGGTTGCGCACTTCGACCTGTGGCAGTTGCTTCGTCAGTAGTTCGGCGGTGGCGGTTTCGCGCACCCGCAACATAATCAGGTTGTTGAAGTTCCCTACCACCTGGCCTGTCTTCGGTGCGTTGCCGATTCGGGCCTGAATATCACTCAACGTCTGGGTGTAGGCGGTGACCTGAATACCTGCGCCGCCGCCCTTGTTGACCAGCGGAATAAACTCCTCGCCCATCAGTTCATTAAACTCATCGCAATGCAGGTTGATAGGCGGCGGTTTTTCACTGTTGCCGGGCAGTCCATCATTCAGACCAAACTTGTAGAGATGTCCGGCGACGCTCACCAGGTCAGCAAACATTGAGTTGCCGACGGCGGCAGCGACCACCGTATCGGAGAGCGCGTCCAGCCCGACATAGACCACTGCTTTCTGGCGGATCGCCTGTTGCCAGTCGAGGATCGATCGCATGTCGTCCAGATCGTGGTAATCCGGGGCGAGCAGGGCAGCGAGCGTGCCGGTGGTCAGCTTTTCCAGCAGCGGCAGCAGCGAGGCGACAATCTTGTCGAAGTAGGTTTTGTCATAGCGCACCGCCGAGAGCAGGCCGTCGAGGATCGGATCGTATAATTTCTCCGCGTTGAGGTACTGCTCCAGCGCCACCACGTGAGGATCGCGGCCCAGCATATGGCGTGGCGTGTTTTTGTCGTTAACGCGCTCCGCCAGTTGCGCCACCACTTCCCACGCCCGCGGGTTGTGGCGTGGCAGCACGATGCGGGCATAGTCAATAAACAGGGCGTCGATATTGACGACGTGGCGGGATATCAACTGATAGTCGGGGCGCTGGCCGAGCGCTACCAGAGCGCGGGCGATGATGTTGACAAAGCGCCAGGCGAACTCGCGGAAGGCTGCCGAGTTACCTTCGCCGGAAAGCTGTCCGGTGAGGCGTGACGCTACTTCCGAAATGCGGCCAAAGCGCCCGATCGCGTTGTAGCGGGCAGAGATCTCCGGATACGCCAGGTGAAACAGGATAAAGCGGTCGCCGCGTCCGGCGCGCTGCGTCTCTGTCCACAGACGCTTCAGCAGATCCGCGTCGCCTTTCGGATCGAAAACGATCACCACCTCGCCACGGCGGATGTCCTGAGTGGCAAGCAGTTCCGCCAGCCGGGTTTTGCCGACGCGGGTGGTACCGAGCACCAGCGTATGGCCGGGGCGTTCACTGAGCGGTAGGGTGACGTCGCACTCTTTCAGTTCCACCCCGTGCAACCACGGATTGCCGCCGACGGGCGGTAGCGGGCGCACCGGATTCAGCCAGCGATCGGCGCTGAGCAGGCGGGTAAGGCCGGGCAGGGTGTGCTCGACATGTTTTTCGATGTGTCTTGCCAGACGGTAACACCATCCCGGGCGCAGCCAGCGCGCGGCTTCCGGTTGCAGGCAGTCGTACAGCCGCTGGGTATGAATGGGCAGCCAGCGAAAGCCTTTGCCGAGAAACAGCCTCTGGCGGCTGACCGGGATTTTCCGGCTGGTGAGCGCGTAGCGCGGCAGGCGCAGGAGGTTACGCTGGTAGCGTACGATGTGCCATCCCTGCCAGCCGCGTCGCAGTGCCAGAAGCATCAGGGCGCAGGCCATCAGGCGGGCCTGCCACGGCGTCAGCATCAGCAGCGGGGCCTGCGTCAGGCAGATTAATGCGCCACAGCCAGCGGTGACGGTGCTGTAAAACTCTACAGGCGGGCGCAGCAGCGCCTCCAGCGAATAGCGACTCATGGCGGTGCGGCCTGTTGAAGATGGTGGCTGACCAGCTTGCGGTAGCGTGCGGCGGGCGCGCCGCCAGCAGGACGGTGATAGCGGGCGGCGGCGTTGAGCCAGCTTCCGGGACGTTCATCGTAGCGCTGACGCAGCAGGCGGGCGGTGAGCGACAGGTTCTGCAGGGGATGCAGGGCGTCGCAGGGCGAGTCAAAATACGCCCGGTGCCAGCCGATATTGATTTGCCCGAGCCCCACGTCAATGCGCTTCGGACTGGTGCGACGGATAGCGGCAAGCAGCGCCTGGCAGGCCTGCTCCCGGCTGGCGTAGCGGTAGCCGGTCCCGGCGATATTGAGCGTCCACGGCCACGGGCGATGTTTGCCGCTCAGGTTCGCCCCGCTTTCGGTTTGCGTCACCGCCCACAGCAGTTCCGGCGGTACGCGGAAATGCTCCGCAGCGCGCAGGTACGCTTCCGGCAGAGGCTGCGCCAGCGCCAGGCAGGGCAGCAGCAGGATCAGGGCAGGACCTCGCGCCATTGCTCCCCCTTACGCTCCAGCGCCACCGGGATTTTGCTCTGGCCCAAAAGCAGCCAGCGACCCGCGTCGTGGTTAAGCGTGATGCTGTGTTCACTCACCAGTTTTGCATCAATGCCGTGCGCCATCGCCCAACGGCGCACCCGGTTGTCATCACTCCTGCTCCCGACCAGCCAGATATCCAGCGGGCGCTGTTGCGCCAGCAAAGTACGCAGCAGGCTGTCGCAGGGCGGGCAGTCATCCTGGACAAACAGCGAAACGCGGGAAGTGCTGGTGGAGGTGGTTTTCAGCGGCGTCAGGCCCGGATAGAGGCGTTGCCAGGCGGCGTCATAGGCGCGCTGGAAGGCAAGTTCCTTCTCCAGCCGCCGGTACTCCTGCCTGACCAGCAGTTCGGCGAAGCGCTGGCGCTCGTGGTCAGTGTCGGCTTCGACGCCCAGGGTGGTCAGCGGATCGAGCCCCGGCGACCAGACGCCGCGCGCCTGTTGTTTCAGCGTGAGATAGCGCTGCCACTCCTCTGGTGTGATACCCCAGACGGTGGCCTGCTGTTGTGTTGTCAGCGGCCTGAGAGCTGAGTCCGCATTCTTGCTGGTCTGCACTTCAAACGGTTGCGCCCACGTGCTGGCGGTGAACAGTAACAGAGGAACTAGACGTTTCATCGCTTACTCCGCCATCTTCAGCGTCAGTTGGCGTTTGCCGTGACGGAACACCGCCCGGCGCTCATCAAACCGCTCCAGTTGCCAGCCTTGCCACTGTTCCCCCCTGCGCAGCCATACCACCTGATGGAGGTAAACAGCCTCCGGCGGCACTATCACCGCCAGGCGGATATCACCGCGCTGTACGGTCCCTGCGAGAAAAAACGGGGCCGTTAACGGCCCCAAAGGGTGGAGGGACACGGAATGACGGTAAGCCACCGTCTGGGGGAGGGAATGGTCGCTGGCGAAACAGACTTCGCGGCGGTTTTCGTCGGTGATCACCCGCCACGCCGGGCCCGCCAGCAGTTGCAGGGCGCTCTTCAGGCGCAGCGGGCCGGTGTTGTACTGGCTCAGCGGTAATGGGAGCCCATAAAGCTGCGCCCGGCGTGCATCGGCGAGACACAAAGACCAGCCGCTGTCGCGCAGCAGATATTGCAACGCTTCCCCTACCGTCGGGTGAATACCGGGCGGAACGGACAGGGCGGTAAGCTGTTCGAGTGGCGGCTGTTGCGGTGACGTGCTGACCAGCAGATAGCGGTCGTAGCGGACGACTTCTGGCGTTGCAGGAGAGGCGGCGGCCACGCCGTTGAAAATAAACAGGAGCAGGGCTGGCAGCAGTCGTTTCATCGCATCCTCCACAGTGTTTTTACAGGAGCGTGCAGGATGAGAGGGCTGGGGACTACCGACAACTGTTTGCGGCGTCAAAAAATAGCGCCCGGTTAAGGGCGCAAAATCAGATCAATAAGGGAATCTTTCCCCCATCAGCCCCAGCGTGGCGGCGATGGGGATGCCTTGCTCAGAAAAATGAACGCGTAACGTCAGCCTGACGGTTTGCTGCTGCGTGCTGCCGTTGGTTTTTTGCGTCAGCACCGAGCGGTAATCGATACGAATGGTGTGCTGCGGCGGTTGGTGGGAGATAAAGGCCACTACCGCTGCCATTTCAACACCTTTCAGCAAATCCTTGATGGCGTTGTCATTCCGGTCTTCAAGACAGTGCTTATGGGCCGAAAGAGTTATGGCTAGATCCAGCGGCAAGCCAGCGTCCAGCGCCTCGTCATCAAGGTTAATCAGTTTGCCCCGGTCAAGGGCTTCTTCGCGTGAGTTCAATACGGTATTCATCGTGCGTCTCTCCGGTAAAAGACCAGGGAAACGCCCCGACGGGGAATTTCCCCGGCAGGGTGAATGCTGTGCGTCAGAACTGCGCTACAGGCTCTGTTGGCGGTGTGGCTGGTGCTGGCTGTGAATCAGCTTCGCGCTCTGCCCGGTAAACTTCTTCACCGTCAATTTTGATGAGCCCGATGTGCAGCAGATGGGCTTTCAGGCTGACACCGGTTTCGCCTTTACGGTCGCCTTTGCTGTAGACAAAGGTGTCGGCATACAGATCGCCGAGGCGGAACTGGATCAGTACCTTGCGCTTCTGCTCACAGGCGCCGATACAGCGGCGCACCAGTTTCTGCGCTTCCTTGCCGCTGACGCGGCAGTCGAACCAGGTGTGCTCCGCGTTGTTGGTTTCGCCCCGCAGTGCGGCAATGTCGCAGCACAGGAACGGTTCGCCTTTTTTCGGGGTCACTTCCCGGATCCGGTTGAGGTAGCCCAGACCGCTGGCGTACAGGTTGAAGTAATGGGTATCGTTCATGGTGGTATCTCCGTGTTGAAGATGCGGAGGCCCCATGCGCGGGAACGCCCCGCTTCGGGTTTGGCTCATTGGCTGCAAGACCTCAGAGTTACTGGCAGTACGGGCATTCCGCGCTGTGCGCCTCCGCGTTTCAGGAATGCATGGCGGGTTTTGCTGATAACGGCATTACAGCAACAGCTTTCGGGGTGAGAGGACAGCGAGATTTGTTACCGGTGGCTGAATAATTTCCGTGACAGGCTGGGCAGAAGAACATGTGATTTTAATCACAAAATCTCGCTTCGGTGAGTTGAAATATTGTGCAGTAACCTCATATAGAAAGCGGGTAAGGAACACCTGCCCATAAGACATGAACTTTTTGAATATTCTTTTTACTGTTCAGGAGGTACATGATGACTCTCAGAACTTTTCCCATGTTACACGATCTCTCCGATTCTCTGTTTGCGGACCGTTTTAACCGTATCGATCGCCTTTTTAGCCAGCTAACCGGCAGTACACCGTTGCCCTCCACGCCTTCTTACAATATCCGGCGACTGGGCGATAACCGCTATGAACTGACGCTCAGCGTGCCGGGCTGGAAAGAGAGCGAACTGGAAATTGAAACCGTCGGCGGTCAGCTGAACATCAGCGGTAAACGTGAAGAGGAGAAAACCGAAAACGGCGAAGAAGGGTGGATCCACCGGGGTATAAGCCGCAGCGACTTCCGGGCCAGCTATAGTCTGCCGGAGCATGTGAAAGTGACCGGCGCTTCGCTGGAAAACGGCTTGCTGGCGATTGAATTACACCAGGATATCCCGGAAGAAGAGAAACCACAGCGCATCGCCATCAACAACAACCCGGCGATTGAACACAAGCCGTAATCGTTGACTGACGTTGTTTTCACGCCC
The DNA here is from genome assembly GCF_965301105.1 of Kluyvera sp. Lineage (NCBI taxonomy): Bacteria > Pseudomonadati > Pseudomonadota > Gammaproteobacteria > Enterobacterales > Enterobacteriaceae > Kluyvera > Kluyvera sp. The sequence goes on along the minus strand of NZ_CBDKZX010000037.1, from coordinate 24,537 downwards.
GGCAAATGCCGGGCGTTTTGCTAACCTGATGAGCCACTGTTCTGGCTTCTGACTATTTGAGCCGTGAGCGCTGTAACGGCCTCTTGTTGCTGCACGAGGAACGCCTCCATCCCCATTTTCCCCGTCGCGATGTCATCCAGCATCTGCTCCCATAGCGCGGTGGTGCCCGGATCTTTCAGCGCTTCCGGCAGGGCGTCAATCAGCGCGCTGGCGGTATCCGTTGCCAGCAGAAAGCGGCGTTGCTTAATCAGATAACCGCGCTTAAGGAGCGTCTGGATAATCCCGGCGCGGGTGGCTTCGGTGCCGATTCCCGCGTTCTCTTTCAGCTGCTGCTTCAGACGCTCATCGCTGACAAAACGGGCGGCATTTTTCATCGCGGCAACCAGCGTCCCTTCCGTGTAGTGCTCCGGCGGCTGGGTCTGGCGGGCGCGAACATCCACCTGTTCTACCTCGCAGGGTTGCCCCTGTTGCAGGGCGGGAAGTGCCTGCGTTTCCTCCGGTGAGTGCGTTGCCATCTCGCGTAAAAACAGTTGTCGCCAGCCGCTGACAATCACCACTGAGCCACGGGCAACCAGCGTTTCCCCGGCGCAGTTCAGGCGCAACTCCGTTTTATCCACCTCATGGTCCGGCAGAAACTGCGCCAGAAAATGGCTGCGTACCAGGCCGTAAACCTTGCGCTCGCTGTCATTCATCTGTGTCAGATCTACCGTTTTACGGGTCGGGATGATGCCGTGGTGGGCGGTGATTTTGCTGTCGTCCCACAGCCGGGAGTGCTGCTGCAAATTTAGCTGTGTGGCGAGGGGCTGGAGTGTGACGTCGCTGGCGACCAGCGCGGCCAGCACCTGCGGCGCTTCAGCGTGCATGGAAAGCGGCAGATAGCCACAGTCGGTACGCGGATAGGTGGCGGCTTTATGGGTTTCATACAGGCGCTGGGCGATATCCAGCACCTCCTGCGCACCCATGCCCCACTGTTTTGAGCAGACCTGTTGCAGGGCGCTGAGGGTGAAGGCCAGCGGTGGCGGCGTTTTCTCCCGCCGGGTTGTCACGTCCATTACCAGCGCGGTTCCGGCCTGTTGCAGGTGCGCAGTGGCCTCGCGGGCGGCGGATTCGCGGATACAGCGGCCTTCGTCGTCGCAGTACGCACTATCCGGCTGCCACTGTGCCAGAAAGGAAGCACCCTCCGCATGCAGCCGGGCATCTACCCGCCACCAGGGGCGGGGCGTGAAACGGGCGATCTCCCGATCGCGTTCCACCACCAGATGCAGGGTCGGCGTCTGCACCCGGCCCACGGAGAGCACGCCTTTGTGCCGCCGGTTCATCAGCGTGCAGGCGCGGGTCATGTTGATGCCGACCAGCCAGTCAGCGCGGGCGCGCGCCAGTCCTGCCTGGTACAGCGAAAACGTGCTGTCGCCGGGTCGCAGCGTAGCGAGCGCTGTGTGAATACTGGCCTCATCCAGCGCTGACAGCCACAGTCGCTGGATCGGACCGCGCCAGCGGCACTGTTCCAGAATTTCACGGGCGATGGTTTCGCCTTCGCGATCGGCGTCGGTGGCAATCACCACTGCATCCGCCTGTTTCAGCAGCTTCTCAATGATGCGGAACTGCTTGTGCACCTCCGGGCGGATCACCAGCCGCCATGCCGGAGGAATAAACGGCAGATGCTCTGCCCGCCAGTGTTTCAGCGCCGGATCGTAATCCTCCGGCGCGGCCATGCTCAGCAGATGGCCAAAGCACCAGGTGATGGTCACATTGGCGTTATGCAGGTAGCCGTCGCTGCGGTTACGGGCGTCAAGCACGCGGGCAATATCGCGCGCCTGAGAGGGTTTTTCGCACAGGTAAAGTTGCATGGGCTGTCTCCGGTGAAAGGGAGTTCAGCATGGTGTGCCGGGGGGATAAGGTGACAGGGGAAACTGGAGGGAGAAGGTGAAAATTGCACCTTAAAACGTGCATTAAGCGGATAGTGCCTGTTTTTAGGTGCATGAGGTGAGTTTAAAATTTTCGCTAAAGTGACACTCAGGGTTTAACTTTGCACAAAATTTTAAACCAGCGTGGTTAAAGGCCGTATCCGCCGCAGCATAAACATCACCACTGAAAGCTGCGTATTCAGCACCTGCCGCCGCCATTCGAGCGCCATCAACGCATTGCGCAGTTCATCGCTCGCGTCCGGCTGTTGAATGGCCTCCTGCAACGCCACGCCTCCCGAACGGTTGTTGTCCAGATTACGCCAGCGCAGATAGCTGACGCCGGAGCGCGCCGGGTTGCTGCACAGGATCAGCGGTACGTTATGCCCCGGCAATTCATACACCGCCTGTTTCAGCATCGGCTGACGTTGTTGCAGTTGCGCGCGCAGCGTCTGTAATTCCCGCACCAGCGCTCGCAGCTCTCCCTTACCCTTAAAGGCCTTTAAAAGGCCCTTTAGCGAGCTTTTGCGGGCGGCGCTTTCTTCGTCGTCGTCATTGTTCATCACGCAGGATCTCCGCAAGCATCTTTTTGGGCAAATTTCCGAGCTTATGCGCCATCGTCTGCGCCAGCGGACTGTTCGCCCTCACGTCGGCGCGGGTCACGCCAGTGGTGCGAAAGCGGTTCACGAAGCTGAACACCTGGAGCATCAGGCGTGGGATGGTGGCAATGAAATCGCGCTTCTCCGCCTGGGTGATAAGGCCGAGGTGCCAGGCGAGCAGAGTACGGCGGACCAGCAGATCGTAATCAAGCAACTGTTGCAGCAGGCGCGAACCGGGCGGTGAGAACAGCGCCAGCGGCAGGATGAATTCGGTCGGGGACGGGTTACTGACCTGCGTGGTGTGGATAGCGCCCGACAGGCTGGCGAAGGCTTGGTCCAGCCGACGGTTTTTTTGCTTCAGCAGGTGTGCGATCAGGTTCAGGCGGATGCGCAGTTGCTTCAGCCAGTGGGCGGCCCACGGATCGTCAGCCTCTTCGGCGCGCAGCAGACGCCTGAGTAACGCCAGACATAACAGCATACCGGTGGGATGCGCCTGCCACAGCCGGGCGGCGACGCGGGTGTGCAGGGTGATGCGGATATCGCTGAACAGGGTTGTGCCAGGCATCGGAAATTCTCCATGGATTCAGATGCCCGCAGTGTCGGTCCGCGCAACCAGGGTGGCGACGGGAAACCCATCTGGTTCGCAGAAAGTTAATTTCGCCGATGAATGAGGTTTGATTGATAGCTGGTACACAGGCTTTATGCGGTGCGCATAAAATCAGGGCTATCTGCGCCTGCGCCGAAGCTGATTGAACTCGCCCCGCCTGGCTTTCTCCAGCGTTGCCAGCAGATAGGCGAGGGGGCGGTGGATATCGTGGGCGGCGATCCGCCACAGACAGTCGTCCAGCACCTGTTGGCAGAGAGCGGGATCCAGATTGCGCATCGCGCGTTCGGCGGCGCGGCGCTCGCTGGCGCTGAAGGGATTATCCACAGGCCAGTGCAGGTCTGGCGTACGCTTTTGATGTTTATTGTTTAAATCTGTACCAGTATGTACGCAATGCGGTTCCGGCTGCCCGCCAGCCCCCGCCACATCACTGAGTCTTAATTGAAGACTCGGGCATTTTTTACTGAGTCTTCGATTAAGACCAGGGGCGGTCTTCAATGGAGACTCAGTGCAGGTTCGTCCACTGTCCACAGGTTGTTGCAGGGTGAGCAGTAACCCGATGGCAATGGTGCGGATACGCCGGTTGCGGTGGCGGGAACAGGCCGTAAGCAGCGCCAGATATTCGCTGTCCATCCGGCAGGCATCAGCATGAGTCAGTGGCGCATCATGCAAGGCGTAGAGGTTGCCGGTGATCCTGCCGCTTTGCTCGTCGCGCAGTCGCTGGCACAGGCTCAGCCAGCGGGTGATCCGCAACATCATCAGCGCGTTGCTGACGGTACTGCGCGAGGCCTTCTCGCCCTCAGGCTGGTCAGAGAGCCAGCCCTGCAGGTCGTTGTAGGAGGGAAAGACGCCGCTGCCGTCGTCGCGGGCGTGCAGGCGCAGCAGTTGCCACGTGAACTTGTCGCGCGGGGAGAGGTTGCGCGCCAGCAGCAGGCGCTTCGGCACGCTCTGCTGCGGGTTGCCGAGAAACAGCAGCCGATCGTCACTCTTCATGCAGCAGCTTCTCCTGAGTCCACTGGCGCAGCAGGTTCCAGATGACCGTCAGCGACAGATCGTGTTCGCGGGCCATTGCCATCATGGCGGTCAGCGCTTCGGGTGAGTCGAGCTTGTTCACGCCCGTTTTCTGCCACTCATTCCATACCAACGTCTCCATCTGCTCATCCGGGGCATTGTTGCGCCCTTGCCGGACAAACAGGCCAATCAGCCGTCGCCGGGCGCAGACCTCTGGCGTGGAAAGGCCAAAGTAGTGGTTGATGAACTCGATGGACGCGCCCAGCGACAGGGCTTCCTCCAGACGCTGCTGGAACAGCCGCTCCTGCTCCATCCTCGCCAGCATCCGGCCCAGCATCTCGTGGTCAATGTGGGTGGTGATGAATTGCACCGCGCTGTTGCTGAGAAACAGGATGTCGTCGGCGGTGAGGCGCGTCAGCTCGCACAGCTCCTGCGGGCTGAAGCCGAGCGATTCGCAGTAGCGGATCTGTCCCTCCTTCAGCGCCTGGACGATATGGGTGAGCACCGCCTGGTTAACTGAGGGCGTCATGGCGAACCTCCCGCAGCCGTCGCTGGCGGCACAGGCTGATAAGCTGCATCAGCTGCTGGATCTGAGCGTTGTCGTAGTCCGGCGATAGCAACAATTCGAGGGCAGGCATCGGCGTGCTGTTGTCGCCACTCAGGGCTGCCAGCACCTGGTAACAGCGCTGTGCCGCCGGATGGGGAAATTCGTCGCAGGGCGCGAGGGTGAAACCGGCCGGAGCGCTGTCGTCCGGCTGGATACAGGTGTCCAGCCCCCAGTTGGCGAACAGCGACCGGGCCGTATGCACCAGCGGTGAGGGCATTGGCGCGCCGAGCACGGCGGGTTCAGTCGGTGGCTCAGGCTCTGGTAGTGGTGCTTTTTCCGCTTCCGGCGGTGGCGGCCAGAGGATCTTTTCGACTGGAGGTCCCAGCAGCACCTGCCGCTTGCTCTGGCCATCGGTCAGTTCCGCCAGCAACGTATTCCAGCTCATGCCGCTGCGACAGCTCATCTCGCCGAGCAGTTCGTCCTGCACCAGTTGCGGTACCACGGCCTCCGGCTCGCCGTTGAAGGTGGCGAGGGCGGTGCTGAACAGGTCGGCAAATTCGGGCTGGCATTCCAGCGGCATCAGCTTTGCCCAGACCTGTTCCGCTGCACTACGCAGTGCCAGCAGGCGATCGATAACCTTACGGGTGAGGCCGCCGTATAGCGCATTAGGGATGCAGGGCAGCAGCCAGTCCACGGTCTGTAACATCCGGCTGATTTGCGACTGGCTGACGGGATAGCCGTCGCGGGTCAGTTGCTCCGCCAGCGCCAGCTGCGTCGGGCATTCAATGCCTGCCTCGAGGTAAAGATCGCGCAGGTGCAGGACCCCTTCCGCCCGTTCGATAAACATCAATCCGTTATGCAGGTCGCTTTCCGCCAGATGGCCGATCAGGCACTGGACTTCGCCTTGCTGCGGTGACAGTGTTTCCGGCCATGGTCTGAACGGCCAGCAGACGCGGTGGTAACGCTCATCCTGTGTCTCCTGCCACAGTTCATTAAGGATGGCGAGGCGCGTATTCCCGCCGCTGGCGAGCATATATTTTTCATCACCGGGGCGACGGGTCAACACCGGCGGGTTATCCAGCCCGCGGGCGAGAATTGACGCTTTCAGTACGTCATAGCCGGGGTTGCGGGTGACACGGGGATTGAGAGAGAACGGCTGGATTTGTTCCAGACTGACCTGGACCATCTCCTGTTCTCCGGTATTGCTGACGCCGTGAAGCCAGCGGTTGAGCAGGTGTGAAGCGCACATAATCTTCCTCCGGCATTTAGACATCGCGGGTAAGCCGGATGCGCTGGTGGATCCAGGCATCCACCTCGCTTTCCAGCCATGCTACGTGGCGGCTATTGAGTCGGATGGACGGCGGAAACTGTTGCAGCTGGATTTGCCGATAAATCCACGATTTACCGAAGCCGATTTTGTCTTCCACCTGGCGTAAGCGTAAAAATCTGTCGCTATTCATAACCATTCCTCCTGTGTCCAGAGTCGTTCACATCAGCACGATGGGCGTGGTTATCAAAGCAGCAGCGCCCCTGCCAGGCAGTAAAAATCCTTATCTGGGTTAGTGAGAGTTGTTAGTTGAAAGGGTTAGTTGATCGCGTTACGGCGGTGCACCGCGCTGAAGGGCGGTTTTCAACGTCTCGGGGCTCAGCGGCAGGTGCATACCTTCCTCACGCGCCCAGCATTCAAAAATGTTCAGCAGCTTGTAGGGATGCTCCAGCATTTCATCGTCCAGTTGTGGGTTGTGCTTGCAGGCCAGCCACAGCAAACGGGAAAGCGCGGAGGTGATCCGCTCCTTTGATTCCGGCTGATGGCGGGTCAGGAAGGCCTCGAGATGAGTGCGGCGGATAACGAACAGTGCGTCAGGAGGCAATTTATCCTGCAGGTAGCAGACGGACAGATTGAGCCGGGATTTCAGGTTATTGCGACCATTACCATATAACTGGCCAATCAGCAGATGTAGCTCTTCCTGAAGGTTGTTTTGCGTGGCGAGCAGTTCCAGTAAAAGCTCCCGCAACGATTTGCGGCAACAGAGTTGGTAGTAGCTGTCGTTTTCATCGCAGACCACGATGCCAATCTGGTTGCAGCAATGGGTATCATTGGGGCAAGGGCGATTCAGCGTTTTCGCCAGTTGCTGGTGGAGCAGCAGGCGCTCAAGGCCGATCAACGGCAAATTCCACAGATGGCTGGTGGTCAGTTGCAGAGTCGGGTCGCGTCGGCATGGCGGAGAGTTGGCCATCACTTTGCGGTTGCCGGGTTTGTTGCATTGCGAAGGTGGAAAGGGCGGCTTGCTGAATCGGCAGGCAAAGCGGCAAGGAGGATTGAGTGGTCTCAGAAGTACGGGCGAGGGGAAGTAGACTGAGAGAGGCAGATCGCCGTGCAGGGCATGGCGGATCAGATCGGCAGGCAGCAATGTGATGTTGTGCTGCCGGATAACTTCTGCGGCCTCATCCAGCGTCAGCCACTCCTGGCGGATTTTGTGTGGGGGCATGGCGTATTCCTTTTTGTGTTGTTGGTTGCGTGTCGTGCTTGTTGATTGTGAAAACCGGTGTGAGATGTTTTTGCTAAAACAACTAACCTGATCAGTTTAGTTAACGATCTTTTTAGACATAATCTGGGAGATAGCTGTTCTGATCAGTTAATGGTTAACGTGCGACTCCTGTAATGAGTTACAGGTATTGGAGGAGGATTACTTCATTGCTGCTGCGATGCGTCATATAAAACATATAATGTTGTTTGAAAACATAATATTAACTTGTGTTGGTAGGGGCATTTTTAAAACCACTTGGTAGGAGCATCGTTACCATTTCCCCTTATGTGCATGAGCATGATCCAACTTGAGCGGCATAGCATCCGCGTGTCCAAAGCTACGGTTGAACGCTGCAAGATGGCAAGGTGTACAAAGATGCACTTTTCCATAGTTACTGTCGGCATATGCCCGGATTGGGCTAATGTAACTGTGACATTCAGCACAGTAATGTTTTTCGGTGACGATTTTTCCCCTCCGGACTTTTAGTATCAGCGGACCGTGCTCGCCGCTAACGAGATTATCGTAATCGCTGGTCGCAATATTAAAGCGAGTCGGTTTCCCATGTCGTTTAGCAGAAGAGTCGGTCTTTTGTTGGTGAGTTCCTAATGCTTTAAGGATTTTTTTCTGGGAGTAAGGTGATAAGACAAATCCTGGATTATTGGCTTTCGACATCTAAGCTTACCTTCAGTTACTTTTCTTAAACTCACTCAGTGTGAGGCCTTCGTGAAGGCATCAAACCGGAAACTGCGCTCTAAATCTATGATCAGGATCACTCGATAATCATCATCAATAAATCACCCATTTGTTCTGATCCTAACCATGGCATATCACCTGCATGCCGATTACAATCATTACTTGATTTTTGCGAGCAGCATTCCGGATTTTTGATGACAAACACCATGATAAAAAATGACAAACGCTGGATTGGCGATCTGCTGGGCGGTTCGTTGATGGTCCGAGAGAGCCGAACCATTGCTGAACTGTTGCTTTCTGAACCAGATGAAGCGACCTGGCAGCAGCAAATAATCAATGAAAATATTCTTCAGGCTTCCTCCACAAGCACTGCAAATCGTTATGCCCGAACCTTAAGGCTGCGATTAATGACCCTGGATCGGGGGGGCTGGAAACTGATTGCTGATGGCAGTGAAAGCGAACGTCTACAAATGCTGTTGGTTGCATTGATGATACAGTCTCCAGTTGTTGCGGAGTTTATTGCTGAAGTTGTAAATCCGGCTCGTCAACAGTTTAAAGAAAAACTTGGTATGAACTGCTGGAGTGAATTTGTGGATGAGAATCTGCGATTGCACCCGGAGCTGGCTGCTTTCTCTGATTCATCTATCCAAAAGATGGGTAACAATCTGATTAAGGCTCTGGCAGAAGCTGGTTACCTGGATAGCCCACGCCGCCGCAATTTACAAAACGTTTTCCTTCTACCAGATGTTGCAACGACCTTGCATCGTTTAAATAAAGCCGAACTGCTCCCTATTCTGGAGGGTAACGTATGAATGACCCGATCCTTGAATATCGATTAAAACAGTTAGAAGAACGTATCGGCGACGACCGTTTTTTGAAAAACCAAGGTTCCGGCAATGAGATTGGCTTCTGGATCTTTGACTATCCGGCAAAGCAAGAGCTTCAGGTCCGCGAATACCTTCACTTTTTATTCAAAAAACTGGACAAAAAGTACACCTATAAAACGCTAAATATCTTCCAGGTCATCATCGATATGCTGGAAGAACGTAAGCTCTTTGACCGTATCTGCCAGCGAGAGCCTGAACTTGGCCTGGAAACACTGAAAAAGCATCTGGCAGCCCCACTAAGCCAGAAAAAAATCGCGGAATATATTGCGCGCACTGTCGATCTTCCGGCGCAGCAATTTGTCATTCTGACGGGCCTCGGTAACGCCTGGCCGTTGGTTCGTGGTCATGAGCTAATGAGCGCACTTCAGGATGTGATGGGGTTTACACCACTCCTCATGTTCTATCCAGGCACCTACAGTGGATATGATCTTTCACCACTTGCTGGCATTCACTCCCGTAACTATTACCGCGCCTTCAGACTGGTACCCGAAACCGGACCGGCGGCGACTTTGACTCCTCGTTAAAAGACGACAGCAATGAATATTGAACAAATTTTTGAGAAACCGCTAAAACGTAATATTAACGGCGTGGTTAAAGCCGAGCAGACCGACGACGAAAGCGCCTGGATAGAACTGGATGAGTACGTCATTACTCGGGAGCTCGATGGCCACCTGCGTCAGTTCTTTGAAGTCTATGCCCCAGCTACTGGACCAGGCAGATTACAGCTTGCCGACAAAATGGGTGTCTGGGTTTCAGGCTTCTTTGGGTCCGGTAAATCACACTTCATTAAGATCCTTTCCTATCTGCTGGCGAACCGCGAAGTTAGCCACAATGGCGTCACGCGTAATGCGCTCTCCTTCTTTGAAGAGAAAATTGATGATGCACTGCTATTGGCCGATATTCGGAAATCGGTTCAGCATCCGACTGATGTCGTTCTATTCAATATTGACTCACGTGCGAATGTTGAAGATGGCGTGGATGCCATCCTCAAAGTCTTTCTGAAAGTTTTTAACGAACTGGCTGGTTATTGTGGGGACTTCCCGCATATTGCACACCTGGAACGTGAGCTCGATAAGCGTGGACAGTTTGATACCTTTAAAGCCGCCTTTGCGGATATTACTGGCTCTCGTTGGGAAGATGAACGTGATGTTTATCTGATGATAAACGATCAGATGGCTCAGGCACTGAGTGTTGCTACAGGCCAGAGTGAAGAGTCTTCTCGCCAGTGGATCGAGCAACTTGATAAGAACTTCCCTCTGGATATCAAAAATTTCTGTACGTGGGTTAAAGAGTGGCTGGATAGTCAAGGCAACCGCAACATTCTGTTTATGGTCGATGAAGTTGGGCAGTTCATTGGTAAAGATGCACAGATGATGCTGAAGCTGCAAACCATCACCGAAAACCTGGGCGTTATTTGCGGTGGACGCGCATGGGTAATTGTGACCTCCCAGGCCGACATTAATGCCGCCATTGGCGGTATGAGCAGTCGCGACGGTCAGGATTTCTCCAAGATTCAGGGGCGTTTCTCAACGCGCTTACAACTCTCAAGTTCCAATACCTCAGAAGTTATTCAGAAACGTTTGCTGGTGAAAACCGATGCGGCAATACCGGCGCTGGAAGCTATCTGGCAGGAAAAAGGCGATATTCTGCGTAACCAATTGGCGTTTGACACGACAACGACAGCTACGCTGCGAGCCTATACAAACAGCCGCGAGTTCGTGGATAACTATCCGTTTGTACCGTGGCATTACCAGATCCTGCAAAAGGTCTTTGAATCAATCCGTACCAAAGGGGCCGCAGGTAAACAGTTGGCAATGGGGGAGCGCTCTCTGCTGGATGCCTTCCAGTCGGCAGCAGTGCAAATCTCCGCAGATGGTCTGGATAGTCTGGTCCCGTTCTGGCGCTTTTACTCCGCGATCGAAAGCTTCCTGGAACCTGCCGTTAGCCGCACTATTATTCAGGCTTGCCAGTCTCCGTCACTGACGGAGTTTGACGGCAAATTACTAAAGACGCTGTTCCTGATCCGCTACGTCGATGTGCTGAAAAGTACTCTCGACAATCTCGTCACGCTCTCTATTGAGCGTATTGATGCTGATAAAGTGGAACTCCGTCGACAGATTGAAGCCAGTCTTAATCGTCTGCAGGCTGAGATGCTGATCTCGCGTATTGATGACAAATTTGTTTTTCTCACTAACGAAGAAAAAGAGATTGAAAACGAAATCCGCAATATTGACGTGGAATTCACCACCATCAATAAGCAGCTCTCAACGATCATTTTCGAAGAGATCCTGAAAAACAAAAGATATCGCTATCCGGCCAATAAGCAGGATTTTGATATCAGTCGTTTTTGTAACGGACATCCGCTGGATGGTGCGAATCTTAACGATCTGGTGGTTAAGGTGCTCACGCCACTGGACTCGAACTACGAGAGCTATAAGGGTGCGCATTCTAATAGTCTGCTGATGACGGACAGTAAGGACTGCATCTTAATTTGTCTGCCTGATGAGGCCCGTACCTGGCAAGACCTGACCATGTACGCGCAGACCAAAGCCTTCCTTAGCAAGCAAAGCGGACAGCGTCCGGAACAGGCAACTCTGTTGGCAGAAAAAGGCCGTGAAAATGGCATGCGCGAAAAAACGCTGAAGGCGCAGATTGAAGGCTTGCTGGCTCAAGCTGATGTCTGGGCGCTGGGCGAACGGCTGGATAAGAAATCCTCTTCGCCGTTAGCTATCGTGGATGCAGCCTGCGGTTACGTTATCGAGAACAGTTTCTCCAAACTAAAATTGCTGCGTCTTAGTACCGGAGACGTAAATCGTGAAACTCACGCGCTGTTGACAGTAGAAAATGATACCCAGCTCGATCTCGGGGATATGGAAGAATCCAACCCAGAGGCGATGCGTGAAGTGGATAACTGGATCAGTATGAGTATTGAGACTCATAAGCCAGTTTACCTGCGGGATATACTCACCACTTTTGGCCGTCGCCCATTTGGCTGGCCGGAAGATGAAGTCAAATTGCTGGTTGCTCGGTTGGCGCGCAGCGGAAAATACAGCTTCACTCTGCAAGGCAGTGAAATCGCACTGAAGCAGGCGTGGGACGCGTTTAATAATTCACGTCGTTACAGCGATTTGCGTTTGCATAAAGTACGTCGCCATGACGAAGCGCAGCTGACTAAAGCCGCGCAACTGATGGCTGATATTGCTGGAGAACCGTTTAACGAGCGTGAAGAGCAGCCGCTGGTCTCTCATATTCGCGAACTCTTTGGCCGCTGGAAGAGCGAACTGACCGTTTTTAAAACTCGTGCAGAGAGTGGACAAAACCCTGGCCGTAAAGAGATAGAAGAAGGCCTGGTATTGCTGAACGGGATCCTTAACGAGAAAGAGGAATACGCGGTCATTGAAAAAATCACCACAGCGGCCGACGATCTTAAAGATTTCTCGGAAGACTGGGACGATTTGGTCAGCTTCTACAAAAACCAATACGCCACATGGCAGCGCTTGAGCACGGCGTTGAATGGAAGTTTTAAAGCTAACCGTAACGCGCTGGATAAAGACGAGACGGCCCAAAAGGCTTTGCAGGAGCTGGAAGGTATCTACAGCAAGGCACGACCTTACGGAGAGCTGCACCGGATTATTCCGCTGATTGAAACCGTTGAAACCATCAACCAGCGTCTGGTGGAAGAATACCGAAGCCATGCGCTGCAGCAGATAGATAACCATATCAATGAGCTGAAGCAAAGCATGCAGGAGATGCACGTCCCTGCTGACTTGCAGCACTCGCTTTTACACCCGATGCAGCAATCGCGTAAGAAAGTGGAACAGAACGGCCTGATCCCACAGATTATGGAAGAACAGGCTGAGGTTCGGGCGCTACAATTCAAAGCAAACGAACGACTGAACGGCTGGGTTGAAGAACAGCGTAAGAAAGTGCCTGAACCAAAAACCGTCCCTCAGCCAGGGATTATCGATCCAGTAGCTAAGCCTGAACCCAAGCTGAAAAAGACCATCTACGTGAACACGCGTAAAACGATGGAACGAGCTGCGGGTGTGACAACGCTGGATAACGCCGAACAGGTAGACAAAGCGCTGGAACAACTCCGTAAAACGCTAATGGATGCCATTAACGCAGGCGAACGCGTTCAGCTTCAGTAATATTCCCCATTTTCAGGGCAGACGTTGTCTGCCCTTTTCAGGACTTCACATGAATACGTCAAATATCAAAAAATACGCCCCGGTGGCACGTAAACAGTTCCGCGATGCGGTCATGCAAAAACTGACCACGCTGGGTATTGAGGCCGATAAAAAGGGCAACCTGCAAATTGCACAAGCAACCGATCTTGGCGACAGCGTGCGTTATGGTCAGTTCTCGTTGGATAAAGCACTGGCGTCACGCCGTGAGCGTCTGGTCAAGCGAGCAGATAAGCAGGGCTACGACGTGCTGGTGGAACACATTGCTTACACCTGGTTTAACCGCTTCTGCGCTATTCGCTATATGGAGCTGCATGGCTATCTTGATCACGGTTTCCGTATGCTGTCTCACCCGACGCTGGCAGGGGGTTTTGAGGTTCTGGATCATGTACCGGAAGTGGCTGATGCTCTGGGGCTGGACAAAGCGCGCCTGGTGGAGATGAAGTTGGCGGGCGATCGTGACGAAGAGCTGTACCGTGAACTATTGCTTGCACAGTGCCATGCGCTGCACGGCGCGATGCCTTTCCTGTTCGAAGCTGTTAATGATGAAATTGAGTTAGTGCTGCCGGATAACCTGACTCGCACCGACTCCATTCTGCGCGGGCTGGTGGACATTATTCCTGAAGAAGACTGGGAACAGGTCGAAGTGATCGGCTGGCTGTATCAGTTTTACATCTCCGAGAAAAAAGACGATGTGATCGGCAAGGTGGTAAAGAGCGAAGATATTCCCGCCGCTACTCAGCTGTTTACCCCGAACTGGATTGTCCAGTACCTGGTGCAGAACTCGGTAGGCCGCCAGTGGCTGCAAACCTACCCGAATTCCAGCCTGAAAGGCAAAATGCCGTATTACATTGAGCCTGCGGAGCAAACGCCAGAGGTGCAGGCGCAGCTGGCTGCCATCACTCCATCCAGCATTGAACCTGAAAGTATCAAGGTGCTGGACCCGGCCTGCGGCTCTGGCCATATTCTGACTGAAGCCTATAATGTGCTGAAGGCGATTTACGAAGAGCGCGGCTACCGTACCCGTGATATCCCGCAGCTGATTCTGGAAAACAATATATTTGGTTTAGATATCGATGACCGTGCCGCACAGCTGTCTGGTTTTGCGATGCTGATGCTGGCCCGCCAGGACGATCGCCGTATTCTGGGCCGTGGTGTACGTCTGAATATTGTTTCTCTGCAGGAAAGTAAGCTGGATATCTCTGAACTCTGGACCAAGCTGAATGTCCACCAGCAGGTACAGCGCGGCACCATGGGAGATATGTTCACCGAAGGGACGGCACTGGCCAATACCGACAGCACGGAATATAAGTTGTTGATGCGCACGTTGGCGTTGTTCACCAGCGCAAAAACGCTGGGGTCGCTGATTCAGGTTCCACATGAAGATGAAGCGGCGCTGAAAGCGTTCCTGGATGGGCTGTATCGTCTGGCTGTCGAGGGCGATATTCAGCAGAAAGAAGCAGCAACAGAGCTGACTCCGTATATCCAGCAGGCGTGGATTTTGGCGCAGCGTTACGATGCGGTTGTTGCGAACCCGCCGTATATGGGCGGGAAAGGGATGAATGGCGAGCTAAAAGAATTTGCTAAAAAACAATTCCCGGACAGCAAGTCGGATCTGTTTGCGATGTTTATTGAACGAGGCTTTGGCTGGCTCAAAGATGGTGCATTCAATTCGATGGTGACAATGCAATCCTGGATGTTCCTTTCCAGCTATGAAAATATGCGTACGAATATACTGGATAAATTCACGATTGAAACGATGGTACATATGGGTAATGGGGTAATGAAGATTGCCTTTGGCACCAATGCGACCGTGTTTAGAAATACCCATATTCATTGCTATCAAGGGACATTTTCTTATACTGAGAGTGGCGATATCAATGATGAAGGATACCCGAAAGAGTTCCCGGTAAAAAATGATCGTTTAAAAAACGCAACTGCCAATGACTTCAAAAAAATTCCTGGAGCACCGATCGCGTATTGGGCGGATGAGACTCTGATTGATATTTTCTCGCATACAGGTAAGTTGAGCGATAAAGGCCCAGTACGGATTGGCTTGCAAACAGGTGATAACAATAGATTTCTGAGAATGTGGTGGGAGGTTAATAATGAAAAAATAGATCTTCACCATGAATCCAATAGTAAAAAAACACATTTTGGTAAAAAATGGTTTCCTTATAATAAAGGTGGGTTATTTAAAAAATGGTCTTGCGAACAACTTTATGTTGTTAATTGGGGCGATAATGGAAAGGAAATTATTGAATATCAAGAGTATTTAAATTCAATTAAACCGGCCTCATCTAAAATGGGAATAGCAAACAGTTCGGAACTTTACTTCAAACCTTCGATATCATGGAGTAAGGTTACTAGCGGGGAGATATCATTTAGATATTTCCCTCAGGGTTTCATTTTTGATGTTGCAGGCCCATCAATTTTCATTGACAATAACCATGAATACTATATCGGATTACTTAACTCTTCTGTCATTAATCCTTTAATGGAAATTCTTAGCCCAACATTAAATTATGAAGCAGGGAGTATTCGTTCTATCCCAATTGTAGAGTTGAATGTACAACCAGTAAAGTTAGTTGTTGAATCACTGATGAACCGCTCTCAGAATCAAGAACGGTTAGTTGAAACAAACTGGACATTCATTTATTCATTTTATAATTTGTTTAATCGCAGCAATCTAAAAGAGAATATTGAGAATTTTGAATCTTATATTTTAGAGCAAGTTTCTGATGCTTTTTCAGATGAAATGAAAAACAATGACTTGTTTCAGCAGGCTTATGGCATGAGAAATAAAGGGGGTGATATTAAAAGAAAATATATTTCTTTAGAATTTAACCCATATTATAGATATCAGATAGAAAATGATGAGTATTCGCCTGAGATTGCATCTAAACACAGATGTTATCTTTTGATAGAGATTTTAAGTTATATCATCGGCTGCCAAATGGGCCGCTATTCCCTCGATCGCAAAGGCCTTGTCTACGCCCATGAAGGCAATAAAGGTTTTGCCGAATTGGTCGCCGAAGGCGCCTATAAAACCTTCCCTGCCGATGAAGATGGCATTCTGCCATTAATGGATTCAGACTGGTTCGATGACGATGTCACAGCACGCGTTAAAGAGTTTGTCTGCACCGTCTGGGGTGAGGAGCATCTGCAGGAGAATCTTGATTTCATCGCCGAAAGCCTCTGTTTGTACGCTATCAAACCGAAAAAAGGCGGGTCTTCGCTGGATACTATTCGTCGCTATCTTTCCACCCAGTTCTGGAAAGATCATATGAAGATGTACAAGAAACGCCCAATTTACTGGCTGTTCAGTTCCGGTAAAGAGAAGGCGTTTGAGTGCCTGGTGTATCTACACCGTTATAATGAAGGCACGCTGTCGCGTATGCGTACCGAATACGTAGTTCCGCTGTTGGCACGCTACCAGGGCAATATCGATCTGCTTAACGATCAGCTTAAGAATGCTGAATCTGGCGCGGCCACCACACGCCTGAAAAAAGAGCTGGATGGTCTGACCAAAAAATTCAACGAGCTGCGTAGCTTCGACGACCGCTTGCGCCATTATGCTGATAGACGTATCACTATTGATCTGGATGACGGCGTTAAGGTTAACTACGGCAAATTTGGCGATCTGCTGGCGGATGTAAAAGCCATTACCGGTAGCGCACCTGAGGAGATTTGATGAAAATAGCGGCGATTTATACGCAGAGAGTTGGCCCGTTGGGCGATGCGGACATTAGCTTTAAAAACGACTGGACGGGAGAGGTGGAGGAAAACGTTCTCCTTACCGGCCCGAATGGCTGCGGTAAATCGACGCTGCTTCGTGGAATTGCCATGCTTTGGGATGCCCTGGGATTTTGGCTGGATCGTGAAAAAACGTTACCCGCTACCCACAATGCTAAAAAATGGCTCCAGAACTGGGAAACCTTTGCTGTCGTCATCGATGGACTAGAGTGTTCACATTTTTCTCCGGCTAGTTTTGGCTTGTTCTATGGGGATAAACTTGCTCTTGAAAGAATCATCAAATCTAATCCAGGGGTTTACTGGATTGGAGAAACGTATTCGGACAAGAAAAAACACACCTTTTTTACCCAAAGTGCTTATTCAAATGAATCCCTGTATGAATACCTCAGAATGTTACGTGTAACTCGTGCCCAAGTAGTTCTGGGGATGCTGAGTTCTGGTATGGATTTGTCCATTCCGAACATCATTTATCTGGATGCAGAGGCACGTCGTTGGATTACACCTAAACGCAATATCTCATCGCTGGTACAGGATGATTTAAATCAGCGCTGGCTTGCTACGTACACAGTGACGGAAGACTGGAAGGGGCAGCTTGAATCCTCGCTGTTCAATATGAAAGCGACGCTCCCTGAGCTGTATCCCGAGATGATGAAAACTCTGAATCAGTTCTTCTCAGGCAAAGTCATTGAAGAGGGTATTCAGCCGGGACAGCGCCAGCAGGTCAGGCTGGATAACGGTGACACCCATACCCTGGATGAACTGAGTTCTGGAGAGCACCAGGTTTTGATCATGTTATTCATGGTGCAGCGCTGGCTTCAGCCTGGCGGTGTTGTATTGATCGACGAACCAGATCTGCATCTACACCCATCTTTGGTCTCTCCGCTGCTTGCCATGTTGGAGAATATTATACAGGGACGTTCTGGCCAGCTCATCATAACCTCTCATGCCACAGATCTATGGCAGCGATACGATAACTTAGGACTGCGTATCAATCTAAATGACAGAAAAGGTGCTGATAATGGCCAGCATTAATGAACTGATTCAGAATATTAAGCAGGAAAAAATCTCAACCTCTGGAAGGTCCGTTTTGCTGGTAGAAGGCCCAGATGACGTGCTTGCATTTAGTAATTTTCTTCAAAAAACAAATGCAAACTGGGAGCTAAGCTGGATCCTTGAGAGTGCAGGAAACAAACGTAATGTCCTGGAGATCCTGAGGAAGGAACCTGCTTGGTTAGGGATTGTTGATCGCGATGAATGGGATGACGCAAGAATTCATCAGATTACAAATGAGTATCAGAACGCTATTGTTCTGCCACGCTTTTGTATCGAAAGCTACCTTGTAGTGCCAACCGAACTATGGCGGGCCATTCCCGAAAATATGCGCACAGCAGTAGCTGGCGGAGAGCAAGGTTTTATTCAGCGACTAACACAAAACCAAGATAAATGGCTCAGCCATGCTGCGCTCTGGGCTGTTATCAATCCTTTGTGGGAAGGATTGCGCGCTTTAGGTTTTAAAGAAGCGTTATTAGAACCTGCGATTGCTAACGACCTAGAGCAGATCGCAGATAAGCTGCAAGACTGGCACAATTACCTTGAACCAGGCCAATTAATTGAACAAATAGCAGCAAAGAAAGAAGAACTTAGCTCTTTAGACTTTAGCGAGCTGCTTAGGTTTTTTGTACATGGCAAATACTTTTTCAATGAGGTAGTGCATCAGGAGTTTTGCCAGTCCTTCGGTACAGTTAGTGCTTCAAAACGCAAAACCAACATTTTTAGTACACTTCCTGTCCCTGATGATTTAACGGATATCTGGCAACGCATGAACTTAATCCTCGAAGATAATTAATTATGCAATTTAAAGAACTGGAATCCGGGCTTCGTCAGAAGTTTACCGACAACCGCATCGTCTTCTGGCACGACCCGGAACAACGTTTTACCGATTCGCTCAATGAGCTGGATCTCGACAATGTCACGTTGCTGGATATGCGTGGTGTTTCTGTGCTCGCAACAAAAAAACGACTCGAAATCGACGAGCCTGAGCAAAAATTTTTACTCTATTTCACCAGTGAGGTTCCCGCTCGCGAGCAGGACTGGTTGCTGGATATTCGCCTCTATAGCACCGAATTCCACGCTGATTATGCGGCGATTACCCTTAATTCGCTGGGTATCCCGCAGCTTGGTTTACGCGAACATATTCAGATCCGCAAAGCCTTCTTTACCGTTAAGCGAACTCAGATCCTGAAGGGATGGGTTACCGAGCGCGAAACGGAAAACTCTCTCGATAAGAAAATGCTGGCAGTGGTGGTAGGGGCCAGTACCTTTGAAACCAAAGAGATTCTATTTGCTTTGGTTCAGCAATTTGTCGCGGCACGGCAGCAGGATGACAGCGCACTGGAGAATACCTTCGCCGTACTGAAGAAACTTGGCCTGGATGAGGTACTCTGGGAGATTCTTCGCATTGAGCTTGGGTACCAGTCTGAAACTCCATCACTGGAAAACCTGCTTCTGAAACTGTTCTGTACCGATCTCTGGGCTCAGGGTGATGAAGCGCATCGTGACTGGTTGAGTAAAAATGTGCTGGTTACCGCTGCTGGACGAGCGTCTTCACTGGCCTTTATGGGGGCGTGGCGCAACGATCGTCGCTATAAAGTCGAATACGATTATTGTGCTGAAGATTTACAGCAGACACTCCAGCCAAAAGAGCACTACAACTACAGCTCACCGTACGCACTGGCAAAATGTGAAACCTTCGAGGCCATTGAACAACTTATTATCCGTGGTCTGGTGACCCAGTTACAGGAAGAGAGCACCACTCTGGACAGAGATGCGTTTAAAGCACTGGTATCTGAGCGCAGTGCTAAATACTGGAGCCAGACACGTCCAGAGTATCTTTCTATCTGGAATGCTATTCGTCAGGCGGAACGTTTGCTGAATTTGCGTAACCGCTACACTGACGGGTTTAATTTCCCCGATACAGGCGTGTTCTGGAAGGCTTATTGTGACGAAATTTATCGCTTCGATCAGACCTATCGGTTGTTTAATGAATATGCTGCACCGGTGCACAGCAAAGGGGCGATGATCCTGCATGAACTGGATAAATTCATCGAAGAGTTATACAGCAATTGGTATCTGGCTGAACTAAGTCGCGGCTGGAACAAACTGCTGGAAGCGGAAAAACGTATGCAGGCATGGCAATTTACTGGCATACCACTGCAGCGCAATTTCTATAAAGAGAATGTTAAACGTCAGTTTGACATCTCTCAGGTGAAACGCGTTTTTGTCGTGATCTCGGATGCACTGCGCTATGAAGTGGCGGAAGAGCTGGGCAGGCATATTAACCATGAGAAGCACTTCAGCGCAGAGCTGCGCTCCCAGACCGGAGTGCTCCCAAGCTATACCCAACTGGGCATGGCCGCGCTGTTGCCCCATGAGTCGTTGAGCTACCTTCCTGATAATTCTGGCGTAGTTTACGCCGATGGGATGTCCACTTCCGGGTTTGAAAAACGAGCCGCTATTCTGGCTAAGGTGAATGGCGTGGCGCTGAAAGCAAAGGACTTGCAGAACGCCAATAACCAGGAAGTGAACGAGCAAATCCGCAACGCTTCCGTAGTTTATATCTGGCACGACACTATCGATGCCATGGGTGATAAGGCTGCAACGGAAGATAAAACGTTTGAGGCCTGCCGAAGTGCAATCACTGAGCTAAAAGATCTGGTTTCACGCTTGCGTAGCCGATTTAATGCCAGCCGAATTTTTGTTACCGCCGATCACGGGTTCCTGTTCCAACAACAAGCGCTGGTGGAGCAGGATAAAACGAAGCTGGAAAGTAAAGCCAAAGACACGATTGAAGCGAATAAGCGTTTTATTGTAGGTCATCAACTGCCTGAAAGTGAATTTTGCTGGCACGGTAAACTGGCAGATACTGCAGGCTCAAGCGATGAGAGTGAATTCCTGTTACCCAAAGGGGTACAGCGTTTCCACTTCGTAGGTGGTGCTCGTTTCGTTCATGGCGGAGCCATGCTGCAGGAGGTGTGTGTTCCTGTGTTAAAGATTCGTGCGCTTGAGAAGAAAGCTGCTGAGAAGCAACCCCAGCGGCAGCCCGTGTCCGTCGTTGCGCGGGATCAGGTGATCAAACTGGTTAACAGCATTGATAAAGTTGGTTTTATTCAGACTTCGGCAGTGAATGATTTAAATGAGCCGCGCACGCTGAATATCTTTATCGTCGATGAAAACAACCAGGTCGTCTCCGGCACGGAAACAGTATGCTTCGACAGTGATAACGAAGATATGGGTAAACGCACCCGCGATGTAACCATGAAACTCATGGGGACGGCATTCAATCGTAAAAACAAATATGTTCTGATCCTAGAGAATGCGGACAGCGCAACAGAGTATGGTCGCTACCCGATCACGATCGACCTGGCATTTCAGGATGACTTCTTTTAAGTGAGGCGTTATGCAACAGCAGGATAACTCAGCCAATAACATGGAAACGGCCTCTGTGTTGGCTCAGGACCTGGATTCATTGTTGAATCAGCACTTTCGCGGTCGCGTGGTGCGTAAGGATCTGACTAAGCAATTAAAAGAAGGGGCTAATGTTCCGGTTTACGTACTGGAATATCTACTCGGTATGTACTGTGCCTCCGATGACGATGAGGTTGTCGAGCAGGGGCTACAGTCGGTTAAGCGTATTCTTTCTGATAACTACGTCCGCCCGGATGAAGCAGAAAAAGTGAAATCACTAATTCGCGAGCGTGGTTCTTACAAGATTATCGATAAGGTCACGGTAAAGCTAAATCAGAAGAAAGACGTTTACGAAGCCCAGCTCTCTAACCTCGGCATTAAAGATGCCCTGGTGCCGTCTCAGATGGTGAAAGACAACGAGAAGCTGTTGACGGGTGGCATCTGGTGCATGATTACCGTGAACTACTTTTATGAAGAAGGGCAAAAAACGTCTCCTTTCTCGCTGTTCACACTGAAGCCGATCCAGATGCCAAATATGGATATGGACGAGGTATTTGAGGCCCGCAAGCAGTTTGATCGTGACCAGTGGATTGACGTGCTATTACGTTCTGTCGGGATGGAGCCTGCAAATATTGAACAGCGTACCAAGTGGCATCTGATTACTCGCATGATTCCCTTTGTGGAAAACAACTATAACGTCTGTGAGCTTGGACCACGTGGTACCGGTAAGAGCCATGTTTATAAAGAATGCTCCCCTAACTCTCTGCTGGTATCTGGCGGGCAAACCACGGTAGCGAACTTGTTTTACAACATGGCCAGCCGCCAGGTTGGTCTTGTGGGTATGTGGGACGTCGTCGCGTTTGATGAAGTGGCAGGAATCACTTTCAAAGACAAAGATGGCGTGCAGATCATGAAGGACTACATGGCGTCAGGTTCGTTCTCTCGTGGTCGTGACTCCATCGAAGGTAAAGCCTCCATGGTGTTTGTCGGCAACATTAACCAGAGCGTGGACACGCTGGTCAAAACCAGTCATCTGCTTGTACCGTTTCCGGATGCGATGATTGATACTGCATTTTTTGACCGCTTCCATGCTTATATTCCTGGTTGGGAAATTCCAAAGATGCGTCCGGAGTTTTTCACCAATCGCTATGGTTTGATTACAGATTATCTCGCTGAATACATGCGCGAGATGCGTAAACGTAGCTTCTCCGATGCAATTGATAAATTCTTCAAGCTGGGAAATAACCTCAATCAGCGTGACGTGATTGCCGTACGCCGCACGGTATCTGGTCTGTTGAAGCTACTGCACCCAGACGGCGCTTACGACAAAGAAGATGTACGGGTTTGTCTGACCTATGCACTGGAGGTCCGCCGTCGCGTTAAAGAGCAGCTTAAGAAACTCGGTGGCCTGGAGTTCTTCGATGTGAACTTCAGTTATATCGATAATGAGAGCCTGGAAGAGTTCTTCGTGAGCGTACCTGAGCAGGGCGGAAGTGAATTGATTCCTGCCGGTATGCCGAAACCTGGCGTAGTGCATCTGGTCACGCAGGCTGATTCAGGTATGACGGGCCTCTATCGTTTTGAAACGCAGATGACTGCCGGTAATGGCAAACATGCGGTATCAGGTTTAGGGTCGAATACAGCAGCGAAAGAAGCGATCCGCGTGGGTTTTGACTACTTCAAAGGTAACTTAGGCCGTATCAGTGCTGCGGCTAAATTCTCTGAACATGAATATCATCTTCATGTGGTGGAGCTTCACAGCACAGGACCGAGTACTACCACCAGTCTGGCCGCGTTAATCGCGTTCTGTTCCATATTGCTGGCAAAACCGGTTCAGGAACAAATGGTCGTATTGGGCGGCATGACATTGGGCGGCGTGACGAATCCCGTTCAGGATTTAGCTGCATGCCTGCAGGTAGCATTCGATAGCGGTGCTAAAAAGGTACTGCTCCCTATGGCGTCTGCTATGGATATTCCTACCGTACCGACTGAGTTATTTACCAAGTTCCAGGTAAGCTTTTATGCTGACCCTGTGGATGCGGTGTACAAAGCATTAGGTGTGAATTAAATGATATTATTACCAGTACTGTGTTACTGGTAATCTCATTTATTCCAATTATTCTTTTGAACTTTAAATTATGTGTTTTCATAAATTATTTGATCCCGGGTTTATGAAATGAAAATACAGGAATACATACGGGATACAGTTTTCAAGAATCGGAATGGATTTGAGGTAATTTAGCATCTCGACTGGCGCAGTGCCGTGAGAAGCCTTACTCTGGAATGCGTTTCGGTTCTGGAAAATAATCACGCAACTTTGTGATCTTCCACGCAGTATTCAATTTTATGTCCCATTTTGGGGGCGCCCCACCAAAACAAAACCTCACAAGCCATTAATTTTCAATAAATTAAAAGAAAAGGCGAGTCCGGCCTTCGCACAGGTCTTATTCCTTTTGATTTACAAGTTACTGTAATGCCAAAGAACAACTAACTTTCCCCAAAAAGGTGCTTTCCCTCTTCCAGTCATCCAAATAAACACCATCCAGTACAATCCTTGAAACCATTATTAATGTTGTAAGTATCCGCATAATCGTGCCATCGGCATACCGTTTAGCATCACCCGGTGACAGGAATGACCATCAACGGCGCGGGGGGCCTCCCAAACGAGCACATCATCGTCGCGCTTGCACAGACCGCTGGGCAACCTTTGGTTGTTTCCACAGTTTCTGGCAGTAAACCAGTTGAAACGGTGTCGCTCAATTTCACCAAAATTAAATGGGAGATCACCGTGCAAAAAACGGGTGGCGAATAATAAAGGAGGTAATGCCTCTTCGGTCTGGGATTTGGTGCAAAACCTCACGGATAAATAATGACGAACATGCTTATTCCGCTAACGCAGTTTACCAGCTGATGGCGGCGGTTATCTCCCGCAGCGAGTCAGTGAGGCGCGAACTGGTCCGCTTCTTCAATACGTGTGCTTTCTGATAAACGGTGGGCGTTTGCAAGCAGAGGCTGGCGATGACCTTATGAGGAAAGGGGGAGCGCTAGTTGCCGGATGCCAGCGGAAAAGCGCAATCTCGCTTAAGTAAATAGACGGAGCGACATTGATAAATACAAATCATAAGGCCTGGATAGTAGTGGTAATCGAGATATTTGTGGATAACTCTGTGCGTAAATGGGTATAAGGCGGCATTCTGCTGTGGATTGCAGCAGTCAGTCATTTTTCTGCAATTTAAGGGTTGCGGCCCCGAGGAAACTCCCTATAATGCGCCTCCATCGACATGGCGGATGTGAATCACTTCACACTAAGTAGCCGGGTTGGTTGAAGAGAAAAACCTGAAAATGAGGGTTGACTCTGAA
>NZ_CBDKZX010000036.1:0-41229 GCF_965301105.1 Kluyvera sp. | reverse complement strand
GCTTTCAGGCAGCGCAGCGCCATCGGGCTGTTTTGCAGCATTTCGCGGCACCAGCGCACGGTCTCTTTTTCCAGATCCGCCAGCGGAACCACGGTGTTCACCAGGCCCATATCCAGCGCCGCTTTGGCATCGTACTGACGGCACAGGAACCAGATTTCACGCGCTTTTTTCTGACCCACGATGCGCGCCATGTAAGACGCGCCCCAGCCGCCGTCGAAGGAGCCGACTTTCGGGCCGGTCTGGCCGAAGATGGCGTTTTCCGCCGCAATGGTCAGGTCGCACATCATGTGCAGCACGTGGCCGCCGCCGATGGAGTAGCCAGCCACCATCGCCACCACCGGTTTCGGGCAGGTGCGAATCTGACGCTGGAAGTCGAGAACGTTCAGGTGATGTACGCCGCTGTCGTCCTGGTAGCCGCCGTAGTCACCGCGTACTTTCTGGTCGCCGCCGGCGCAGAAGGCTTTATCACCTTCGCCGGTTAAAATGATCACGCCGACATTGTCGTCATAGCGCGCGTCCGCCAGCGCCTGGATCATTTCTTTGACCGTCAGCGGACGAAACGCGTTGCGTACCTGCGGGCGATTGATGGTGATTTTAGCGATGCCGTCAGCCGATTTTTCATAACGAATGTCGGTAAAGCCTTCGGAACAGTCGTGCCACTCGGCAGGGGCGTACAGCATAGCTTCATCAGGATAAATCATAGCGATTCCTATAAGTTAGCAGGCAAAATCTGCGCCAGACACGCGACGACGCCTGCGGGATTTTCCCGGTGCGCGTTGTGTCCGGCATCACGAATAATATGGCAAGGCAGAACCAGCGTTTCGGCAATCGCCTGAAACTTGCGGTCGTGCTCGCCACAGAGATACCAGAAAGGGAAAGTACGGGCTTGCAGCGCCGGACGCAGATCGTCCTGCACCGCGAGAGAGGTGGCCAGCAGCATCGCCGCCAGCCCAACGCCGTGGTTCTGCTGGCGTAGCGCCACCAACGCATCGCGCTGTTCGGCGGTCAGGCTGGCGAACACCGGCTGCTGATACCAGTCGGCAAAGACCTCAGCCAGCGGCTGCTGGGCAAAACGCTGCGCCCACTGTCGGTCGTTGCGCCAGCGCTGCGCGCGTTCGGCGTCGTCCATCAGGCCGGGATGACCGCCTTCGACGATAACGCCTGCCACGCCGTCTGCCCGCGAGCCACAGGCGTAGTGCATCGCCACCCGGCCGCCCAGCGAGTATCCCACCAGCCAGTAATTAAGTATGTTGTAACTAAGCAACGTCGCCGTGAGCAACGCATCCACGTCGGCGAAGCCGTCTACCTGCACGTTCGCCGAGCTACCATGCCCAGGAAGATCAATATACAGCCGGTTAGCGCGCGTAAAGCGTTCGCCCACCGGCCGCCATTCCCGATGGTCGCCGGAAAATCCGTGCAGGAACACCAGCCACGGCTGCGTTGGGTCGCCCCGCTCGGCGACGGCGTGGAGAATCATAGATGACTCACCTGCGCCAGCAGTTGTTGCAGCGTTTGCGCGCCGTCGGTGTCGTTAACCACCAGTTCAATCACCGTGGTTGCCGGCGCACGCCAGGCGGCAGCGAGCGCGGACTCCAGCGCTGCCCAATCCTGCGGCTGATGGTAGTTCAGGCCAAACATTTTCGCCGCATGTTCAAAGTGCACGTTCTGCGGCATGGCGTAGAAACGCTCGCGCTCTTCCACCGGCGTCGGCAGCAGCGAAAATATCTGCCCGCCGTTATTGTTGACCACAATCAGCACCAGCGGCGCGGAGACCTGGCGCAGCAGCGCCAGCGCGTTAAGGTCGTAGAGCGCCGAAAGATCGCCGACGATTGCCAGCGTTGGCCGCGCGCTGCCGCGCTGTACGCCAGCCGCCGTCGAAATCAGCCCGTCAATCCCGCTGGCGCCGCGATTGCTGTAGACCGGGTAGCCCGCAGGCAGCTGGCCTAAAGCATCAATCAGGCGCACCACGAGACTGTTACCGACAAACAGCTGCCCTTGATCCGGCAGATAGTGGCGAATACGGTGCGCCAGCTGCGCCTCGCCGAAACGCTCGCTCTGGGCAGCCACCGCCTGCCAGGCCTGCGCGGAGAGCGCCGGAATAACCGTGGCCCACGGCGCGCGTTTTTCAGCAGGATGCTTCTCCAGCCACTGCTCGATATTGCTGACCAGTCGACGCCCGCGATGGTGTGCCGGGTCCAGGCGGCCGGGGAGCGAGTCTACCAGCCAGTATTCGTCCGGCTCGCAGGCAAGCTGCCATTGCTGCACCCGTTTGCCGGTCAGGCTGCTGCCGATTTGCACCACAAGCTGCGCCTGTTGCAGCTCGCTGACCGCCGCCGGATTGCCCAGCCACAGATCGGCGCAGGGCAGCGGTTGCCCGGTTTGCGACAGCACGTCGCCAATCAGCGGCCAGCCCAGCGTTTTGGCCCATTCGGCGACGCGTTTGCCCTCTTCCGCGCTCATGCGCCCCGCCACCACTACGCCACGTTTCTGCCGCCAGAAGAACCAGTCGCGCTGGACCGCGCTCTCCTGATGCAGCGCTTCGCGCAGCCAGGGTTTATCTCCCTGCCACCAGTCGCCCAGCGCCTGCTGCCAGACCAGCCCGGTGTCATCCATATCGCCGTACAGCGGTTCCGCGAACGGGCAATTAATGTGAACGCCGCCAGAATGCAGCGCACCCAGCGCATCATCCACCACCGATACCAGCCAGCGAGCTGGAATATCCTGGCTCGGGCGCGGTAGCGATACGGTCTGCGAAGGGTGCGAAGCAAACATTCCCGGCTGGCGAATCGCCTGATTCGCGCCGCAGTCAATCAGCTCCGGCGGACGGTCGGCGGTGAGGAGAATAATTTTTTCACCGGTCAGCCCGGCTTCAATCAGCGCAGGATAGAGGTTCGCCACCGCGGTACCGGAGGTGACGATAACGGCCACCGGCTGGCGGCTCACTTTCGCCAGGCCCAGCGCCAGATGACCAAGGCCGCGTTCATCAAAATGGGTATGATGAATAAAGGCGCGGTTTTCCGCCGCCGCAAGAGTGAGCGGCGTTGAACGCGACCCGGGGGCAATGCAAACGTGGCGCACGCCATGACGGGTTAAAGCTTCCAGAATCACCGCCGCCCAGCGTCGGTTAAATGCGCTTACTGACATGAATTTGTCCGGTATCAAATATTGCGACTCAGTATAAAGACTACGACAGCGTAGGATTTTGATATGAGTCGATAATGTTCTATTCAGAGAATAGCAATGAGCGCAGCCCCGCCGCTTTATTTTCGATTTCCTGCCACTCCTGCTCGGGGTCGGAGCCTTCGACAATCCCGGCCCCCGCATACAGCCGCACGGTCTTGTCCTCCACCCTGGCTGAACGCAGCGCGACGCAAAACTCACTCTGCTGCCGCGAAAGATAGCCCGCGGACCCCGCGTACTCTTCACGGGTAAACGGTTCAAAATGGTCAATAAACGCCAACGCCGCCGCTCTGGGTAACCCGGCGACCGCCGCCGTCGGCTGAAGCTGGAGCAGGCACAGCGTGTCGTCCGGTTGCGTGAGTTCTGCCTGAATGCGGCGGCGCAGATGCTGCACCTTACGCAGGCGGACGATTTCCGCAGGCAGCACATCCAGCGCGTGCGTGACGTCCTGCAACCGCTGACAGATATCATCAACCACCAGACCGTTTTCCCGCTGGTTCTTATCGTCGTGCATCAGCCAATCGCCCAACCGCTGCGCGATGACCGGATCGTCATGCGCGGCCACCGTTCCGGCAAGCGCCTCGGTCAGCAGCTGCACGCCACGTCGCCGCCATAAACGTTCCGGCGATGACCCCAGAAACGCCCGGCGAGCGTCAAAGGCCATGTAGAAATGATAGCAAGAGAAATTGACCCGGCGACTGGCGGCCATCAGCGCACCGGCGTCCGGCGCATGGCTGAAAGTGAGGTCCGTCGCGCGCGCCAGCACCACTTTCGTGAACTCACCGTCGCGGATCGCCTGGGTCGCCTGCTGAATCAGCCGACACCAGCCCTCTTTGCCTAGACGATGGGTTTCGCTCTCCTGATGCAGCGAGAGTTCAGCAGAGGAATGATGGGCGCTGAGCGCCGCCAGACAGGCCCGCGCCCGCTCGGCGTCCTGTGCCAGCGAAGTCTCGCTCCACAGATTCAACCGCAGGGTGGCCCGGCCTGCTTCACGTCGCCATTCCAGACGCGGCAAAAACAGCGTGCCGCGTGTCGGTTCAAAGGCATTAACGCCACACACGCGGATGTCATCACGCGGCAGCGTAGCAAGAAAGGCATTCGCCTGCGCCAACGAGGAGAACGTGCACACGGTGTCCAGCGCGGCAATCTCTTCCTTGCCGCTGCGCTGCTGCCAGTAAAATTGTGGCCAGACCGCCTGACCGTTCAGCCAGGCGAGCGGGTCAAAGGCATCATTCAGAGGGAAAGCTGCTTCAAGGATTCGCATGCCGGGCAACGCGGGAAAATCGTCTGCCAGAAGCGCTGACAGGCGCTGCAACGCCGCTAAAATCGAACGCACGCCAACCTCCCTATCATAAAAACCACATAGTATAAGGGGTACTACCCGTAAATTGCAGTACCCACGATTAGGGAGTAAATAAGCGCGAAGGCAATATCGCACTGAAAATCAACGGACTTTGTCTTTTACTATAGCCAGAATTCGCGGTTATGCGCGCACCGCTTCGCGCGCCATACCCACGTGCGGAATGCCGTCCTCGTCATAAACGTCAGTGACGGTAATAAAGCCATATTGGGCATAAAAATCGCGCAGATGCGCCTGTGCGCCGAGGTAGAGCGCCCGCTGCGGCCAGCGCTGCTGGCACGCGTCGACGGCCCGCGTCATAAGCTGATGGCCTAAACGTTCGCCGCGCACATCGGCGCTGACGATGACCCGGCCAATCACCACCGGCTCAATCTCTTCCTCGCTCACCAGAATACGCGCGTAAGCCACCAGCCGGTCATCCTTCCAGCCCAGCAGATGACGGTTCTCGCCCAGCAGATCGTCACCGTCCACATCGAGGTACGGACAGGTTTGCTCCACCACAAACACTTCGCAGCGCAATTTCAGCAGCGCGTACAGCGCCGGGACGGTGAGTTCAGAATGGTGCAAATCTTGCCAGCGAATCATGGTAGGCTCCTTAGACCTTATTTTTACCGCCAGGGGCGCGGCACTATGCAATTGACTTTTTTAGGCACATCCGCGGGCGTGCCAACCCGTACCCGCAACGTAACAGCAATGCTGCTGAACCTGCAACATCCGACCCAACCCGGGCTGTGGCTTTTTGACTGCGGTGAAGGCACTCAGCACCAGTTGCTGCATACGCCGTTTAACCCAGGCAAGATTGAGCGTATTTTTATCAGCCACCTGCACGGCGACCATCTGTTTGGCCTGCCGGGGCTGATTTGCAGCCGCTCAATGGCCGGTAGCGCTCAGCCACTGACGCTGTACGGCCCAACGGGGCTGAAAGCGTTTGTTGAAACGACGCTGCGCCTGAGTGGTTCATGGACCGACTTCCCGCTGACGATAGTGGAGATCAGCGCCGGCGAGATCTTTGATGACGGGCTGCGCAAAGTGACCGCCTACCCGCTAAATCATCCGGTAGAGTGCTATGGTTTTCGCGTTGAAGAACACGACAAACCCGGTGCGCTGGACGCAAAACGGCTGATTGCCGACGGCGTCCCCTTCGGCCCGCTGTTCCAGAAGCTCAAAGCAGGCGAGCGCATTACGCTGGCGGATGGGCGTATCATCGACGGCGCTGACTATCTCGCCCCGGCGACCCCCGGCAAAAAAATCGCCATTTTTGGCGATACCGCCCCCTGCGAAGCGGCGTTGGCGCTGGCCCGTGACGTTGATCTGATGGTCCACGAGGCCACGCTGGAAGCGGCGATGGCGGAGAAAGCCAATAGCCGCGGTCACTCCTCAAGCGAGCAGACCGCTAAACTGGCGCTGGCGGCCAACGCCAGGCGGCTGATTATCACTCACGTGAGTTCGCGCTACGATGCCGAAGGCTGTCGCCGTCTGCTGGCCGAGTGCCAGAGCCACTTTGCGAACTGCGAGCTGGCGGAGGATTTCGCCACCTTCACGCCAGAATAACGTTTTGCCTCAGCGTGCCGATAACTCAGCTAATAAGTTCACGCTGTATCATACTGAGGGCACCATGGATAACTTCCAGAAAGAGATCGACGACAGGGCTAACCTGACCCTGTCCAACCGTTTTGAGCTGCTGCTGTTCCGCCTGGGCAAAGCCTCGCAGAGCGAGGCTTCAGAGCTGTACGGCATCAACGTCTTTAAGCTGCGCGAAATTGTCCCGATGCCGAGCTTCACCCGTCCCGCGGGTATCAAGCCGCCGCTGATGGGGATGGTGAATATTCGCGATCAGATCATCCCGGTTATCGATCTCGCCGCCGTCACGGGGTGCACCCCGAGCAACGGACTGAATATTCTGCTGATTACCGAATACGCCCGCAGCGTGCAGGCGTTCGCCGTGGAATCGGTTGAGAACATCACCCGCCTCGACTGGACGCAGATCCACACCGCCGAGAAAGCGGTCAATGGTAAGTACATCACCAGCATCGCCTGCCTCGACGACCATCAGGAGAGCAACAACCTGGCCATGGTTATCGACGTGGAGCAAATTCTGTATGACATCACCCCGTCAAACCACGATCTGCACGCCAAAGCGCTCAATCCGCGTAAGTTCAACATTAAGCCGGGGGCAACGGCCATAGTCGCTGAAGACTCGAAAGTGGCGCGCGCGATGCTGGAAAAAGGGCTCAAGGCCATGGATATTCCCGCGCAGCTGCACGTCACCGGCAAAGAAGCGTGGGAGAAAATTGAGCTGATTGCCCAGCAGGCTGCGCAGGAAGGGGTACCGGTGAGCGACAAAATCGCCCTGGTGCTGACCGACCTCGAGATGCCGGAGATGGACGGTTTTACCCTCACCCGCAAGATCAAAACTGACCCGCGTCTGCGAAATATCCCGGTGGTGATCCACTCTTCGCTATCGGGCAACGCTAACGAAGATCACATCCGCAAGGTTAACGCCGATGGCTACGTCGCCAAGTTTGAGATTAACGAGCTGGCCTCGGTGATTGAGCAAGTGCTCAATAAATATGGCAATAAGAGCGACGCCGCGCTGCATTCAGTAAGGTGATCCTCCCTGTGGCTACGCGCTCTGTCGCGTAGCCAGCCCTCACCGGGCTATCTGCCGAAATGATCCCGGTCACAAAACGCAGTCATCATTTTTGGCATGCGATCAATCCCCTTCGCACAACAGATACTTGTTAAAGCCATGTTGCAACTGACTGCATAAAATTGTTAACGCTGATTAATGCGTAATACGCATCAGTCGATGATTTTAATGCGCTTATCTCCTTCATTGTCCTGATCCAGTCTGCTGAAACAGGCGCACTATAAGCGTCACGAACAGACTGGAGATAAAAATGCATCTACCTGCTACAACAATGACCATTCAGGCAAGGGCTGGCGCAATTTTGCGCGTCACTTCAGGTAACTTTCTGGAGCAGTTCGATTTTTTCCTGTTCGGTTTTTACGCCACCTACATCGCGCATACCTTTTTCCCCGCCAGCAGCGAATTCGCCTCGCTGATGATGACTTTTGCCGTCTTTGGCGCCGGTTTTCTGATGCGGCCAATCGGCGCGATTGTGCTGGGCGCTTACATCGATAAAGTGGGACGCCGTAAAGGGCTGATTGTCACGCTCTCTATCATGGCTGCCGGCACGTTTCTGATCGTCCTAATCCCCTCTTATCAGGCCATCGGCCTGTGGGCGCCGCTGCTGGTACTTTGTGGCCGTCTGTTGCAGGGCTTTTCCGCGGGTGCGGAGCTGGGCGGTGTATCGGTGTATCTGGCAGAGATTGCCACGCCGGGCAATAAGGGCTTTTATACCAGCTGGCAGTCAGGTAGCCAGCAGGTGGCGATTATGGTGGCCGCGGCGATGGGCTTTGCGCTGAATATGGCGCTGGAAGAGAGTACGATCCACGACTGGGCCTGGCGAATTCCGTTCCTGTTCGGCTGCCTGATCGTACCGTTTATCTTTTTGCTGCGCCGCAAGCTGGAAGAGACGCAGGAGTTCCAGACCCGTCGCCATCATCTGGCGATGCGGGAAGTTTTCAAAACCCTGCTGGCCAACTGGCAGGTTGTTGTAGCGGGCATGCTGATGGTCGCTATGACGACAACCGCCTTCTATCTGATTACCGTCTATGCCCCGACTTTCGGTAAAAAAGTGCTGATGCTCAGTGCATCCGACAGTCTTCTGGTCACCCTGCTGGTCGCCATCTCTAACTTTATCTGGCTGCCGATTGGCGGCGCGTTGTCGGATCGTTTTGGCCGCAAAACGGTGCTGGTGACGATGGCGCTGCTGGCGCTCATCACCGCCTACCCCGCACTCAGCATGCTGGCTCACGCCCCGAGCTTCAGCATGATGCTGACAGTGCTGCTGTGGCTTTCTTTTATCTACGGCTTGTATAACGGCGCAATGATCCCCGCGTTAACGGAGATTATGCCGGTAGAAGTACGGGTGGCGGGGTTTTCACTGGCGTATAGCCTGGCGACCGCGGTATTTGGCGGATTCACGCCGGTGATATCAACCGCATTAATTGAATATACCGGCGATAAAGCGTCACCGGGCTACTGGATGAGCTTTGCCGCCGTCTGCGCGTTGTTAGCGACGCTGTATCTGTATCGCCGCCGGGCGCTCTCGCTGCAAACCAGTCATTGAAGCCGCCAGCGCCTTAAGCTCCGTGGCGGTGTCCAACATGATACTGTTCGGTGATGAGCTTTTCTAACTCGGCAGCGACATAGGACTGCATCCGCCCGTTACGTCTGATAAGCCCCACCGTCCGTTTCACCTCCGGGTGAGTCAGCGGACGGTGGGTTAAGACCGAGTGTTCTGCGGCGGGCATCGACATGGCGGGCACCGCAGCGATGCCAATCCCCGCTTCAACCATCCCCAGCATCGTCGTCACATGCCGCGTTTCACAGATGCTGGGCCGCTCTGGCGTCACGTCCCCCAGCATTTGATCGAGCAAATTACGGTTGCCGGAAGTTTTATCGAGGCTGATATAGTCGTATTGATAAAATGCCTGCCACGTCAGGCTTTTTTGACGGGCGATGGGATGATCGCGTCGGCAGGCCGCCACGTAGACGTCCGCCACCAACGGCAAAAACTCGATATCCGGCTGTAAATTGCACGCAAAGCAGATGCCGAAGTCGGCCTGTCCGCTGGCGACCGCGGCAATGACGTTTCCCGCGCTGCTATCGATTATCTTAACCCGCACGCGAGGATAACGCAGTTGGAAGCGACGAATCACATCCGGCATAAAGTAATATGCCGCAGAGGGCACCGTCGCTACCGTCACTAACCCAACGCGATCCTGGCTCGCTTTATTGACGTCGGCCAGCACCGACTCGACGTTCATCAGCAACTGACCGGAACGTTCCGCAAAAGTCTGCCCGTAGAGCGTCAACGTCACGTGGCGGGTGGTTCTGTCGAACAGCTTAACCCCCAGCGCCGACTCCAGCTTTTCAATCCGGCGACTTAATGCCGACTGCGAAAGACAAATTGATTCTGCTGCAAGGCGAAAGTTGCTGTATTCCACCAACGCGCGAAACGCATAGAGATCGTTAAGATCAAAATTGACGGCCATCGCTGCGCGCCCTCTGTTCTGATGATGATCGCGGAGAAACACGGTTAACACATCTTTCGACGACGTCAATCCAGCCTGGGAATTTGAAGCGTGTTGCTGTCGAGTCGGCGTTCATGCACTGCCCCTGTTGTTCACATAAAAGCATCATATCAGCAACAAACGCATCGCGTCCCCCTATTCCAGCCGCCAGGGAAAGAGGTGAATCAGGTTACTGGCCAGCGGGTACAGGCCCAGGCTCTCGGTTCTGGCTTTCACTTCGTCCATAGGCAGACCGGGAATGGGCTCACGCCCTCCCCAGATAAGCAGGCCACGGCGGGCGTAATCCTCCATCACTTCGACGGTTTTACCATTATTCAGCCTGATCAATACCTTGTTGCCTTTGACTGTCTGCAGACAGCGCGCCGCATCGGCAATATGCATCGTTATACCAACGCTATTTTTCTGACCCAGGGCCACGACAATGCCGTTTGCCGCCACGGGCGTGATATTCAATGGCACCGGAGGCTGACAATCGCTACGAATAGACAGACCGTGAGGAATGGTCGGCGGTAAAGGTGTGGGGCTTTCAGAGAGCTCAAGCCGCATGCCGTTTGCAAACTCAACAATCAGCTGGCTGCCCTTTTGCAAAACCAGCTCGCCTTGTTCACTGACAAGAAAAATATTCATACGCGATGCTCTAAGGGGTCATGGTGTGGTCAACACGATTAATCATATAGGGGAAGAATGGGTTAGATGACATTCGCATCAAGAAATCCAGTTCCACGACCAGCGTCGAACGCTCACCGCGTGCGGCGAAAGTGCCCAGGCTAATCCCATATTCATTTCGCGGTTCGGGGTAACATCCATAGAGGGAATCACTCATCGGGAAGGGTAGCGCAATGTGGGACAGCGAATAAATATCGCGCGGATACTCAATGCCCAACGGTTCAACCATGTCATTCACTTCACCCGCAGGAAGAGTGCGCGCTTCGCTATCGGTGGAGGTTGTCGAGGCGGTCGACACGATGGTGACGCCGTATTTTCGCGGTGGCGAGGGCAGCATCCGGGAGAGCGCCGTCGTCGACGAGGCCCGCAGCAATGGCGTCACGCTCGCCGCCGGATTCAGGTCAAACAGCACCACTTCGCTGCCGTTTGCCGGCAGCCTTTCGTATAAGCCGGAAATGACGGCGGCGGTGCTGACCGTCGAATCCACTACCGACTGGAAGGTCAGTATCGGCGGCAGCGCATTCAGCGTGTGATGTCGGGAAGCGGCAAGCAGCTGCGTTTGCAGCGCCTGGGTTAGCCCGTAAGACTGACGCGCGGCATTGACCGGGAACGAGTTGTATTTAAAAGGATTATATTCGGGGACAATGCCAAGCCACGCGGCTTTAGCAAATGCCGGAAACACCGCCGGCCAGCCCGCAACCCCGGCAAAACGGGCAAAAGCGGTAATACCGATCATCGGTGAGATCAGAATCACCTGCTGCGGTTTCGCCAGCATGGGGTCATCCAGCGCATCCAACGCGTATTTCAACGCCAGCGCCCCACCGCTTGAATATCCCACCAGATGCAATGGCAGCTGTTTTGCCGTCAGCGCTTTTGCCTCTCGTACCGCCAGCCGGGTGGCAGCAGCCCAGTCTTGCCAGTCCACATCCGTGAGAGCTCCGGGTACCGTGCCGTGCGCGGGTAAACGAATGCCAATCGCCACGTAGCCGTGCTGCTGATAGTTTATCGCGATGTGCCGCATGCTGTAGGGCGAGTCGGTGAGCCCATGCAGTAACACCACCGCCCCTTTCGGCTGGCCCTGCGGTTTCAGGATAAAGGAGCGATTCCAGTCGACAGCAAAATGGCCAGGATAATTCGCGCTTTTGGCGTAATAGCGATTGAAGGGGATCTGCTCATCAGGGGCTAACTTGTCGGTGACATTGACGCGAACTGCCTCAAAAAGACGGTTTTCCGCATTGATGTAATCCTGCCAGCTGGCTTTATCTATCTCTTTCGCGCGCATCTCGTGCGGCACAAAGGTATGCCAGCGCTGCAATGCAGGCTGGCTCTGGATGTCGTAAACACGCGTACCCAGCACGCCAAGCAGTACGAAAACCACCAGCAAAACAAAGCGTTTAGTCCATTTTATTAGCATGATGGTGATGCAGTTCCTTATGTCAGGCTCGCGGGGAATTATTCTTATTATGAATAATTTATAGCGTCTGTCCTAACTGATTCAGCATTCGAATTTTTGCCCGGCCAGTTGTCGGCGGCTTTAACCAGATAACCTTTGTACTGACTATCTGATGTAAAAGTATGTTACGCCCTTATTCATAATGAGTGCTGGTAACCCGTATTCTTGCTCTGCTGCCCGGTAAATAAATACCCATTCTGGCAGCTCTTTACTTAGTTTCTGCAAAACGCGCAGATCTTTTCGGGCAAGCTCTGGCGTATTAATGACATCTCCGCGGGAAAGCGTACCGACATGCAGCGAGCTAGCCCCCATTACACCACTGAACAGGTAACTTTTTCCGTCTGAATTACGTGTCAGGAAAGTTGTGATAGGGGTGTCAGCGAGGAGTGGACATTCTGTCAGGAATCACAGGATTGCTGTTTCTCCATAACCGGTGATCCATTTGAATCATATGAACACTCCTGATTTTCATTTTTTTGACAATGGCAAAGTTGACACTTAATTGAAACTAAACAGAGGACAGTGGACGGATTAACAGGCGTACATTTCTATTATGGTATTTAACATGATTCTGGTATTGAAAACCAAATCGCTCAGCCAAATAATTTGAACGCTGGTTTTCTTCCGCAATAATACAGCATACCGGGGAGGTAAATGTCTGGTCGGCCCAGCCTAAGATCGCTGCCAATGCCTCATTGGCGTAACCCTTTCCGCGCATTTCTGCGATAATTGTCCATCCGGCTTCTGGATAGGTTAATGCTGGCTCAATATTACGATGCGCATCCTGAAACCCAAATGCGCCAATATAAAGATGGGTCGCTTTCTCAAAAACGGCCCAGTAACCATAGCCTAACGCTTGCCAGTGGCCTATATAACGTAACAAGCGGGCCCATACTGCTTCTGACGTGGGAACTTCCCCGCCATTTATCTTAACCATTTCTGGATCAGCCCAGCATGCCTGAAGAGCAGAAAAATCTTCCAACGTGAAATGTTTTAGAATTAAGCGCTCAGTCTCTAGCTGAGGAGCCTGCTGCAAAATCATCATATCTCCTTGAATAGTCAGGTTACATTGGCTGTTTTTTTTAATATAAATTGCAATCAGACTAAAACATTAACATAAAATTAACAATAAATTCTTCCCACAAAAATCATCTGTACGCATCATTATCGGCAATCAGTCAATAAACATGATGCTCCAAAACAAAACGGTTCGCTTTTGGCACTGAGCAGACAAGCTAACAGAACTGAAGGTTCCTATGAGCGAGGAGCAGACCTGATTGTACAAAGCATGTAGCCAGATTACGGTGAATTCACTGATTGACAAGTGAGTCAAATCTGACGAGCATCCAAGGAAACAAAACTGCGCTAACGTAACCAAATCTGAATAACTGATCGGTTCACGAGGACAACAAATAGTGTCATTTAATAATAAAAACCTGTTTATTACTTTCTTATCCCTCTGCACATTTCAGGCTTATGCAGCACAATGCACTGGGGAAACCTTCGCTAAAAACAAACTGAACAACTTCATCCTTCTGAGCCAGCAGACAAGAACTGAAATTCCCAAATCTGTATCAATGACTATTGATAGTCCTGATGGGTATCTCCGCACATCGGTTCAAAGCAACTTCAGTCAATGCGGTGAGCTAATTGGCGGCCATATGAAAGAGGTCAAAACCTCAACAGGCCAGGAAACCGTTTTCACGGCAACCTCTGAAATTCAGTTGAATAAAACAGAATTTGGCTGGAGCATCCAGGGAGACTCAAACGGGGTCATAACCGATAAGAAAAGCCAGAAAACCACACAGGTATATCAGCAGACTCTTGAGGGAATGTACCAGCTTAACAATAAAGGAATTATCAGCCGCGCGATTAATCGATCAATTATCGCGGCCACAAAACCGGAAGATAAAGACAAAACCACAGTGAGCACAATCGACTACGTCTTCAATTCGTCAGGATTACTGGCAAGCGCAACAAGCAAAGGAAGTATGGCGATAGATAATAATACGATTGTATACAGTTATGATGACCATCATCGCCTGATCAAAACCCAGTCACCCTCAACCATAGAAGAGTATGGCTATGATAACCAGGGCCGCGAGTTGACCCTGAGCAAGACCCAAACCTATTTCACCATCGAAAAAAATCTGACCACCTGCGAGGAGTGGAACACACATGGAGAGTGCACTCATGCCAATATGGATATTACGATCACCCCAACCGATCGGACAGGTAAACAA
Source organism: Kluyvera sp. (assembly GCF_965301105.1). Lineage (NCBI taxonomy): Bacteria > Pseudomonadati > Pseudomonadota > Gammaproteobacteria > Enterobacterales > Enterobacteriaceae > Kluyvera > Kluyvera sp. The sequence goes on along the minus strand of NZ_CBDKZX010000036.1, from coordinate 27,164 downwards.
TATGTCGACAAACATAACGCCGTAATGACGGCGAAATATGAATACTGGAACTGACCATTTCACCTACTACTGTAAGTATCCCTACAAAAGAACCACCAACTTTTCACTAAACGATTATGAAGGAGGTTATGGCATGGTCTTAATCAGGACGCCAAAGTTAAAAGATATACCCTCTCTAAGTAAGTTGTTTCTGCAACTGGGATATCAAACAGAGGGAGTACGCTTAGAAAAGCACATTGCGCAGGAGCATACCGGTCTTAGCATATTGGTTGCCGAATCAGAAAAAGAACTTTGCGGGGTTATTGTGATGAATTTTATCACGCCTCTGCATGAAAATAGCTTATGGGCATTAATTTCAGCTCTGGTCATAGATGAATCATTGCGAGGGGCAGGGATCGGGCGGAAGCTCCTCATCGCCGCTGAGCAAATCGCCCTGGAGAAAGGATGTTCTCAAATTGAGCTTTCAAGCAGTGAAAGAAGAGTCAGAGCACACAAGTTTTATGAAGATAATGGTTATCAGGAAGTGAGGAAGCGTTTTGTTAAACACCTCGACGACGTTCCCGTTGTAAATTAACGCCCTCGCAAGGTTTGCATTGTTCGCTCCTGGCGCAAACTGCGAAGCATGGTATCCCGTAGCATCCGCCGTTTCCCGGATGCACAGTTTCTTTACCTGCCGGTATGAGGTAAACAGCCAGACGACGTTTACCCAACATTTATCACAGTCAAAAAATGCCCCTCCCCGTCCCAATCCCTCGGATAGCTGGCCTTTAATCATCCCGGCGCATGGCAGACCGCCTCAATATTATGACCATCAGGGGCAATGACAAATGCCGCATAGTAGTTTTCACCGTAGGAACGTAAGCCTGGCGCTCCGTTATCCTGGGCGCCCGCACGCAAAGCGGCATTGTAAAACTCATCAACTTGCTGCCGGGTTTTGGCGACAAACGCCAGATGCAGAGGAGCCGGTTTGTCATTCGTGTGGAACAGGCAAAGTGAAACATTGTCGGAACTCATTTCAACACCGTAATCCGGTGTGCCTTCATCGATAAGCTTCACGCCAAGCGGCTGAAGCGCGTTGAGGAAGAACGTTTTACTTTTTTCGTAATCACTTACGCCGAATTTCACATGATCGAACATTATTTATTCCTCGGAAAAGATGAACAAATAAAGAGTATAGAAAGAGATTTAAGTTAAATTCATTTAAGAACGCGTCAATGTGATGAGCATCAATTTTAAAGATCGCGATATCGACAGCATCAGTCCTGTTTGTTTTTTTAAGCTCCGCCCGAGCATCCTGAAATAAAATCAAATAACAGGAAACTCAGATATCAAGCGCGGCCTTAATTGCAGCTTCCATTTTCTCCGGGGTCGTCAACGGCGCAAAACGTTTAAGCGGTTTGCCGTCGCGGCCAATCAGAAACTTGGTGAAGTTCCACTTGATTCGCCCACCCAGCACGCCAGGCAACGCATCCTTCAGATAACAAAACACCGGGTGCGCCGCCGCACCGTTGACTTCCACTTTCTCGAACATCGGGAAGCTCACACCGTAGTTGATGTGGCAGGTCTGCGCGATGTCATCTGCATTTCCGGGTTCCTGCTGACCAAACTGGTTGCAGGGAAAACCCAGCACCACCAGCCCCTGGTCGGCATACTTCTTGTAGAGCGCTTCAAGACCTGCGTATTGCGGCGTGAAGCCACAATGGCTGGCAGTATTGACTACCAGAACCAGCTTACCGGCGTAGTCTGCCATCGGGATAAGCTGACCATCCAGACTCGTCGCGGTGAGTTGATAAAAACGATTCATATCGGGATCCTTATGGCAAAACATTGTCGTCATCGAAGCAATTCCGATTTCCCACCACGCAGCCGGTTAACAGCAATACACCTGCGAAGGCCTGGGCAGCTTCCTTAACCAAATCGGGTTTTGGTGAGCAACGGGCGGCAAATCAGCACCATCGCCACGGCGCTGCACAAGGGAAACAGCGCCAGCAAAAGCCAGGGATAGATGGCCTGCGTTGAAGGGGTCAGCGCCTCGTCAAGCAGCCCGCCAAACGCTAAATTCCCCGCCAGCACCGCGACGCCGCCGGCAGTGGCGAGCGCGCCATAGTGCGCGCCAAGCGTCGACTCCTCAGCAAAACGGGGGATCAGATCCTTAGCCGACGGCACCAGCAGCATTTGCCCTAAGGTCAGCAGCGTCACAAAACATATCGACGGAATCAATCGCTGCCAGCCTTCTGCCGGCGGCGTCGAGGCGAACAGCGCCACGCTGGCGAAAGCGGCGGAGAGCAGCAAAAAGCCCACCGGCAGGATCCGGACGGCCCCCACGCGATGAGCAACACGCGCCAGCGGCAGCTGCAACGCCACAATCAGCAGCGAGGCGAGCATAAACAGCGGTCCGAGATCTTTTTCACTGCCGCCCGCGCGCTGGATCTCAACGGGCAGCGCCAGATAGAGTTGGTTATAGCTTAGCAGCCACGAACTGTAGGCGATAATAAACGCCACGAAACGCGGCTGACGAAATGTCGTCCACCACGGCAGGATGTTGATCTTCTGCGTGCGTCGCGGCGCGGCGGGCAAAGCGAAGGAGAGCAGGATCAGCGCAACGATAAAAACCCCTGCCCCCGCCAGCGCAACCTGACGAAAACCAAAGCCCGTCAGTAGCGCGCCCAACGCGGGCCCCAGCACGGCACCAAGCTCACCGCAGACCGCAAACAGCGCGAACCACTCCGCGCGGCTGCGTTTGCCGCTCGCCTCACTTTGTGTTCCCGCTTTGGCCAGCAAGGCTTCAATGGAGGGTGAAAACAGCGCCCCGCCGATCCCCGTCAGGCAGGCTCCCAGAATAATCGGCCACAGCGATTGGCCCAGCGCCAACAGCAGATATCCCACAACCCGGATAACACAGCCAATCAGGATAATCGCACGCGCGCCAAACCGGTCGGAGAGCGCGCCGCCGATAATAAACATCCCCTGCTGTGAGAAAGTACGCAGCCCCAGAATCAGGCCAATCAGCCCACCGGAAAGCAGCATGTCGTCGCGCAGAAATATCGCGAGAAACGGCACTACCGCATAGAAGCCGATATTAAAGACAAACTGGCTACCCAGTAATACCGGCGGCCAGAGCGTCGTAGCGGGGCGCAGGGGAAAACGCAGCATGCAATTATCCGGCCTTAAACAATAAAGTGGATATGTTTTTTACCATGGAAGCGGGAAATCTCAATTTTGGTCTTCACGCGAAAAACATCCCACAGCAGTTCCTCACTGAGAATATCCTGCGGCGTTCCGCTGGCGATAATTTGCCCTTTTTGCATCACAATCAGCGAATCGCAGAACATGGCGGCATGGTTAAGATCGTGAATAGCCACAATGCTGGTCACCGGCAGTTCGCTAATCAGCTGCATTAACTGCATCTGGTGATGAATATCGAGGTGGTTGGTCGGTTCATCAAGCAAAATCTCCGTCGGCGTCTGCGCCAAAGCACGGGCGATATGCACCCGCTGACGCTCCCCGCCGGACAAACTCAGCCACCCCTGCTCACTTTTATCCAGCATATCGACGCGTTGCAGCGCCGCGGTGACGGTTTCGTCATCGTGCGTGCTCCAGTTAGAAAATGGCGTATGATGCGGAATTCGCCCCAGTTTGACCACGTCGCGAACGCGCATATTGGCGTCAGTCATACCGTGCTGCTCAACAAACGCCACCCGGCGAGCAAGCTGCTTTTTCGCCATCTTCGCAATGTCTTTACCATCGAGCGTCACGCAGCCCGCATCCGGGCGACGCAGGCCTGCAAGAATGCGCAGCAGCGACGATTTGCCGCAGCCGTTAGGGCCAAGCAGCCCCACGGTTTCACCGCGCGCAACCTGTAGCGAAACGTCGTTGACGATGACCTTTTTACCGACCTTCCAGGTAATATGTTCAGCGCAGATACTCATCACTTATTCCTTGAACGGTAGATAATGATCGCAAAGAATGGCACGCCGACCAGCGCCGTCACCACGCCTACCGGCAGGCTTTGCGGCGCAATCAGCAGGCGAGAGGCGATATCCGCCAGCACCATTAAAATCGCTCCGGCTAGCGCGCAGGCAATCAGCAGCGTGCGGTGTAGCGGGCCAAAGAAGAAGCGCATCACGTGGGGGACCACCAGCCCCACAAAGCCAATCGAGCCGGCCATGCTGACGATGGTCGCAGTGATTAGCGCGGTGGTGGTAAAGAGGATGAGGCGCACCCAGGGGACCGCGATCCCCAGCGAGGCGGCGGCATCATCGCCAAAGGTAAAGGCATCCAGCGCCCGGGAATAATACAAACAAACGACCAGGCCAATCACCACCACCACCAGCACCAGCTGGAATTCCGGCCAGCGCACGCCGCTAAAACTGCCCAGCAGCCAGAACATCACGTCACGCGCCTGCTGCGCGCTGGCGGAGGTGCTGATGGTGTAGGCAGTAATGGCGTTGAACAGCTGAGAAGCGGCAACGCCCGCCAGAATAGTGCGTTCGTTCCCCCCACGGGCGCCGTTGGTCAGAAAAGCCACGAAGGCAAAAGCGGCAAAGGCCCCGGCAAACGCCCCGGCGGACAGCGATACCGCGCCGGTGCCGATCCCCAGCACGACCACGGAAACCGCCCCCGTCGACGCCCCGGCAGAGACGCCGAGGACATAGGGTTCCGCCAGCGCATTCTTCAGCAGGCTCTGTAACACCGCGCCGCAGATAGCCAGCCCCGCGCCACAGCAAGCCGCCACCAGCGCGCGGCTCAGGCGAAAGTCCCAAATCACGCTTTCATAGATACGATTAAGCGGAACGTCGGTCAGCCCCATCTTATTACCGATGGCGTAAAAGACGTTTTGCAGCGGGATGGCAAGCTCTCCCACGCTGACGCCTACCGCAATCACCAGCAATAACAAGATGATAGATAACAGGCACGAGGTGGTCAGAAACAGCCCCTGACGTGACGCAATAGCGGCAGCCGTCATCAGTTGAGCCCCAGTTTTCTGAGCTGTTCGCCCACCTGTTCAGCGCCGTAAAGAGTGCGGATGGTCGGGTTCATCGCCTGCCCGTCCATCACCACGATATGGCCTTTTTTCACCGCGTCCAGCTGGCTGACTGCCGGATCGGTTTTCAGGAATTTGATTTTTTCTTCTGCGTTATCCAGCGCCCAGCGGTTACGGTCGAGGCTGGAGACCACAATCACATCCGGGTTCGCCGCGATAATGCTTTCCCAGCTTACCGTCGGCCATTCGGTTTCAGACGTAATGGCGTTATGGCCGCCCAGCACGTTGGCAATAAAGCCCGAGGCGCTATTTTTCCCCCCAACGTAGGCATCAGCTGAAGGCGATGCGCTGGAGAACCAGAAAACGAAGGAGAGATCTTTTTTATTCTTGCTGAACTCCGCGCGCAGCGCATTTTCACGCTTTTTGAAATCCGCCACCAGCGCGGTGCCCCGGTCCTGCACATTAAAAATGGTGGCGAAGTCTTCAATCTCTTTATATAGCCAGGTCATGTCCCAGAGCTGCTGACGGCTGCCGTACATATCGCCCGTGCCTTTTTTGGTGGCGCACATGCCGGGTGAAACATAGCTGTTTACGCCGAGAGTCGCGAAGTCTTCTCGTTTAGCCACTTTACTTTCCGGGCCTAATAAGAGGGGGTTTTGTGACGGAACAAAATCAGGGTTTTGCGCCAGAATAGATTCAAGCGTAGGAATCTCCACCGTCAGCAGTTTGATTTTTTCATTCTGCTTTGCCAACTGCGGCAGCACCTTCGTTGGCCAGAAGGCGCTGGCGACCACGTTATTTTGCAGGCCGAGCAGCAGCAAAATCTCAACCGTATTTTGTCCCAGCGCCACAACGCGCTCCGGCGGTTTGCTGAATGTCTCTTGATAGCCGCAGTTTTCAATGGTCAGAGGATAGGTCGTTGCCATAGCCGAGCTGACCGACGCCAACACCAGGCCCAACGCGCAGAGGGTCTTTTTCATTTAAACGCTATCCTTCATCAAAAGGGTTATCGAAAACCGGGTGGTCTTTTTTTAATGTAAATGAAACTCATTACTGAGGCGGAGTTTTATACAATGACCCATTTAGGGTGTCAATGAGAGATAACGCCCGCGGGTTAGCATGACCGCGGGCAGAATGCGTTGAGGGTCAGAAAGCGCGAAACGGCGAGAAATAATAGATGGCGATGGTGGCAGAGATACTGACGATGACGCTGATCATAAAGTAGGTTTTAAAGGGCTGCTTTTGGGTTTTATGGCGAAAAACTTGCTGCCCGATCATCGCGCCAACCCATCCCCCTACCACGCCAAAGAACAGCAACGTCGCTTCAGGCACTCTTCGCCAGTCCTTGCGTGCCGCCATCTTATCGACCCCGTAAATCACCAGCGTCAGCAGGTTCGCCAACAGCAGCCACATCATCACAGGATGCGCGGTAAACAGGCTCGCGATCGCCGCGAGGGCCAGCAGCAAATAACACCAGCGGTTGAGATTCATAGAATTAACGGCAGTCCTGTTTAAACGATTTCGACGCCGCATTATACGCAGTGTCGGCGGCGGGAAGATACCGACGCCGACTCTCCCAACGCTAATTCACCGCCAGACGCAGCGCCAGGTCTTGCGGATAGGGGTCGAAATAATTCTGCGTCAACAGATAGCCATCCGGGTATTCCGCAAGATAGTGTTTCAGTAGCGTCATCGGCGCAAGAATGGGCAGCACCCCCGCACGATAATGAAGAATCACATCCCGCAGCTCCGTACGCTGCCGCGTGTTGAGCTGATTACGAAAGTAGCCCTGAATATGCATCAACACGTTGGTATGGTTTTTACGCGAAGCCGGTTTCTTGAGAATAGCCATCAGCTTATCGCGATACGCCTCAAAGAATGCGTCCAGATCCTCCCACGTATGCAGTGAGGCGACAAACGGCCCGATCTCCCGATACCCGGCCTGGTGATGCGCCAGCAGCTGCAGTTTATAGCGACTATGAAAATCAAGCAGCGCCCGCCGCGTCAGGCCATTTTTACGCAGTTGCTGCAGCTCATGCAGCGCAAAGACCCGTTCGACAAAGTTCTCGCGCAGCAGCGGATCGTGCAGCCGCCCGTCTTCTTCCACCGGCAGCCACGGGTACTTCGCCATCAGCGCGGCGGTAAACAGCCCCGTCCCTTCTTTTCGCCCGCGATTGCCCTTCTCGTCATACAGCCGCACCCGCTCCATACCACAGCTGGGTGATTTGGCGCAGACAATAAAACCGGAGAGCTCGCCTAATCCGGCCAGATACCCGGCGCTAAAGTCGGCCATTTTTTCACTGACGTCTTCGTGAGGCGCGTGGCTGAACCGCATACGGATATCACCTGCGGTGGTTTGCACCAGCCGCAGCGCCGGGCGGGGGGTCGGCAGGCCAATCGCCATCTCCGGGCAAATGGGCCGGAATGTGACCCACTGCGCCAACCGGTCCATTACAAAGTCCGTCCGTTTATGGCCGCCGTCGAAGCGCACGGCCGCGCCGGTTAAACAGCTGCTGATCCCAATCACCGGTTGCATTTTCATGGCATCCTCCTCGTTATGGCGCTTTACGGGAGAAGAACAGCGTCACCGTACCGACGGTGAAACCGAATTTCTTCATCTCGGTTTTGTTAAACAGATGGTTGCCATCCTGCAGATACATCCAGTCGTCAAAATGCAGTAGCCAGGTTTTGCCGCTGGCTTTCACATTCATGCTGTAATGCCAGTTGAACGCGTTTCCGGCCGCCTGCCCTTTGGCGACCCCTTCGATGTCTCCGGCGGTTCCCTCATAACGATCGTCGCCAAGCCGTCTGATGTGCCACACCCGCTGCTGCTTCTCGCCATCGTCATAAACAAACCGTTCATTCAGGGTTAAGGTATTGCCCACCACGTCGCCATTGATAGCCACGTGGAAACGTCGCAGCTGTTTGCCGCTGCGATCCTGAACCATCCCCCATGCCTGAGTTTCCCCTTGGAAATACTGGAAAATATCCAGCCGAGGTTGCTGCTGGCGGTAGTCGGCGATGTCGGCGCTACAGCCCGTCAGTTGCATCATTAAGGGCAGACTTAAAGCCAGTAAACGTTTCATTTTTGACCTCCAGTGAGCTGCTGGCGCAGCTCCGGGTATTGCGTACGCGGATCGAGCCAGATGGCGAGAAAGTTTTGGCTGAAATCCGCCGACTGCCGTGGCCCCAGCGGCATAAAGCGCGTTTGCGCCGCCGAGGCGCGGTACCAGAATTGCCCCTGTTTATCGTTCAGCACGAAGGCCAGCTGCGTACCCGGTTCGACGTCCGGCCATAATTCCGCCAGCATGCGCAGCCAGGCCTGGCTCTGTGCCTCACGCGCCAGAATCCCCTGCGCCTGCCACTGCTCGCGGGTGGCGTTAACCAGATCCTCCCGCTCAATATGCCGGGCGTAGGTGATGATCAGCGCCTGATCCTGGGTTAAACCATGATATTGCCCGTCCGGCGCGCGGAGCTGAGAGGTATAGACCGTGAACGGCCCCCAGGTCAGCGTCGCGTCGCCGACTTTCCGCCAGCTTAACCAGTCCGCAGCAACGGCCGATGGCGCAGCGACCGCCAGACACAACAGCATCAGTAGCGCAGATTTCATTGCCGTCTCCCCAACAGAATGTGAAATAACAGCATTAACACCAGCCAGCCTGTCGTCAGCGCGCCGACAACGACAATCGTCGGTTGCAAAAAGGTGATAGCGCCCAGACGTTGTCCCAGCCAGTAGGCGACCGGTCCGCCGCAAACCGCCATCAGCGCCAGTATCCATCCCGGCAGCGTGGTTGAACTGGCGAGCTGCGTCCAGACCGTCGCGAACATCAGCCATAGCGCAATCATCCAGAGCGGCAGTACGCCTTCGCCATGAAAATCAATCAGCCCCGTCAGCGCCCAGAGCGCATCCAGACAGCTGCCCGCCACCGCCAGCAGTAACGCGTATAAACGGCGCGCGGTGGGCAGCAGCATCAGGGCCAGAATGGCTATCCCGAGCCACAACACCAGCCCTTGCTCCCGAAAGAACACCACCAGAAACCAGTAAAGGTCGAAGCCGACGGCTAACAGAAAAATCTGCAGATAGCGTTTCATACGCGCTCTGCCGTCAGTTGCACCACGCTTATCGTGCGGGCGTTGAAACCGGCCTCGCAGTAGCCGAAGTAGTACAGCCACATCCGGCGAAAGCGTTCGTCGAAGCCCAGTTTCTCGATATCCTGCCAGGCGTGGGTAAAACGCTGCCGCCAGTGCGCCAGCGTGCGGGCATAGTCCGGCCCCATATCAAACAGGTTGCGCACCACGAAATCGGTATGCCGCGTCATCAGTTCACTCATCACCGTGATGCTGGGCAAAAAACCGCCGGGGAAGATATAACGCTGAATAAAATCAACGCTTTTGCTGTAGTCGCGATAGCGCTGATCCTGAATGGTGATCGCCTGAATCGCCATTTTTCCCCCCGGACGCAGGCGCGCCTGGCAGGTGCGGAAGAAAGTGGGAAGATAGCGCTGGCCGACGGCCTCAATCATCTCCACCGAGACCAGTTTGTCGAACTCCCCGGTGAGATCGCGATAGTCACACAGCAACACCTGCACCCGATCCTCAAGCCCGGCGCGGGCAATGCGCGCTTTCGCCCACAGGAACTGCTCCTGCGAAAGCGTGGTGGTGGTGACGCGGCAGCCATAATGCCGCGCGGCGAATTCCGCCATCGCGCCCCACCCCGTACCAATCTCCAGAAGATGATCGCTGGCGGTCAGCGCCAGCTGCTCGCAAAGACGCGCCATTTTGGCCTGCTGAGCCTGCGTCAACGCCTGCTCTTCGTCCGTAAACAGCGCGCTGGAATAGAGCAGCTCTTCATCGAGAAAGTGCGCATAAAATTCATTACCGAGGTCGTAATGCGCGGCGATATTTTCTCGCGCCTGCTGGCGATGGTTGCGACGCGTCCAGTGGCGCAGGCGTTCGATGGGCCTGCCCAGCAGACGAAAGCCGTTCTCCAGCTTTCCTAGCGTGCTGCCGTTGAGCGCAAAGATCTCCAGCAATGACGTTAAGTCATGCGTTTGCCACTCGCCGTCAATCCAGGCTTCCGCCGCCGCCAGGCTTCCTCCGGTCAGCGCCCGCCAGTACACCCGGGGGGAGAGAATATGCACTTCGGCGCGCAATGCGGCAGACGCGTCGCCAAACTGAAAGGCTTGCGCCCCTTCCCGCACCGTCAGCGAGCCGTGGCGAATGCCGCTCAGCAGCCGGAAAAGCAACCAGCGCGCGATGCGGACGTTGCGCGGAATATCGGGTTCAAGCGCAAAGACGGGATCGGTCATGATCGTTTACTCCTGCTCACGGATGGGTGTATAGCGGCACGCGCTTGAGCCACAGCTTCAGCGCCTGCCAGTAAATAGCGAGTACGGTTTTCAGCGTCATCAACGGGATGCGCAGCAGCAGTGAACGCAGGTTTGTTCGCGTCAGCGGCTCGCGTTTCAGCGTCAAGGTGGCATCAAATATCTTCGCCGTCTGATGATTTTCGATGTGCATATGCAGCGTTTTGCCCGGCGGGTTAAAGCGCCAGTGATAGATCATGTCCATCGGGTTAAACGGCGAGACATGGAAGGCTTTTTCCACCGGCCGCAGCGCCTGGGCGTCGACGGCATAGTAGTGGCGCTCATTCCACGGCGTATTACGGACTTCGGCCAGCACCCACCGCAGGCTGTCTGAACGGTCATAGCAGTAGTAAAAATTGACCGGATTAAAATGGAAGCCGAGGTAGCGCAACTGCGTCAGCAGCATAACGCGGCCATCAGGCTGCTCGCCGGTCAGCAGGGCAAGCTGCTCCAGCGCACGCGCTTTTAACGGCGTTCCCAGCGGATAATCCGCATCATAGAACGCCGCCGCCGCGAAGCGATTGCGCTTCACCCCCACGCCGGGAAGCTGTGGCAGTTCATCCAGATCGAGCCAGGCCATAAACACGTGGTAGCAAAACTGGTGCGCCTTGGGCTGAAAACGGCGATGGCGTAACACGCCCTGGTAAAGGCAGCTGTTCATTTGAGCGCCCCTATTCCGTGCACGACATCCAGCGCGCTGCGAACCCCGTCCTCGTGAAAACCGTTATACCAGTAAGCGCCGCAGAACCAGCTGCGATGTAACCCGTTGATCTCGCTGCGACGCGCCTGCGCGCGCCAGCTTTCCGGGTTAAACAACGGGTGCTCGTAAACAAAGCGTCGCCAGATGTAGCGGTCGTCAATCGGGGCGTCGGGATTGAGCGTGACGCAGAACAGCGGGCTGCCTGCGGGCAACCCCTGCAGAATATTCATGTTGTAGGTGACACAGGCGCTGTCCCGCTCCTGTTCGCTCAGCCGATAGTTCCAGCTTGCCCAGGCGCGTTCACGCACCGGCAGCCAGCGGCGGTCGCCGTGTAACACCACTTCATTGCGTTGCCAGCCGATAGCGCCCAGAACGTCTCGCTCGGCAGGCGTGGGTTCCTCCAGCATCGCCAGCGCCTGTCGGGAGTGGCAGGCGAAAATCACCTGATCGAAGCCGTGGACGGCGTCTTCAAGCTGGATTTTCACCCCTCCCTCGTAGCGAATCACCTGCTGTACCGGCGCGTTAAGGCGCAGCGTCAGGCGATCGCCTAGCTGTTCCAGCATCGCGCGAATGTACTCCCGCGAGCCGCCGGGTACCACATACCACTGTGGGCGGTCGCGGATATCCAGCAGGCCGTGATGCTCAAAGAAGCGTAAAAACAGCGGCAGCGGAAAACGGCGCATTTCGTGTAGCGATGATGACCAGATTGCCGCGCCCATCGGCAGGATGTAATGACGGGCAAAAAAGGCGTCAAAACGGTGCTCTTCGAGGAACATCTGCAAAGTGGCGCACGGGTCGGCATCGTTTAACGCCTGTTTGGCCAGACGATTAAAGCGGACAATCTCCTTCAGCAGCCCCCAGAATGCCGGGTTCACGAGGTTACGTCGCTGGGCGAACAGCGAGGTGAGCGTGTGGCCGTTATATTCAAGGCCGCTTTGCGGGTTATGCACCGAGAAACTCATCTGCGTTTTCTGGCCGTGGATACCCAGTTCGCTCAGCAGCCCCATAAAACGCGGATAGGTGCGGTCGTTGTACACAATAAAGCCGGTATCAATGGCGTAGTGTCCCTGCGGCGTAGCGACATCCACCGTCGCGGTATGGCCGCCCGGCGTCGCTTCCGCTTCAAAAACGGTGACCTGATGATGGCCGGCGAGCCGCCAGGCGCAGGTCAGCCCGGCGATGCCGCTGCCAATAATCGCGATCTTCATGAGCGCACCATCCTGCGTAACAATACGCGTTGCAGACATGCGGGAAGCCCGGCTAACGCGCGTAGCGCGATGCCAAAAGCGGTTGGGAAGGCGATATGGTTTTTCCCTTTCGCAATCCCGCGGCGAATGGCTTTCACCGCATATTCCACGCTCACCTGAGCGGGCATGGGGAAGTCGTTTTTGCGGGTTAGCGGCGTATCGACAAATCCCGGAGAAACCACGGTAACGGCAACGCCTTTCGGCTCCCAGTCCAGACGCAGACAGTCGGCAAACCAGCTTAACGCCGCTTTCGACGCGCCATAGGCTTCCGCCCGAGGGAAGTGCAGCCAGTGCGCCATTGAACTCACCAGCACCACGCGGCTGCCGCTAATCAGCTGCGACTGCAAGGCTTCCAGACAATTGACCGGCCCCATGAAGTTGGTGGTCATCACCCGCGCGACCCGCTCAGCGTCGATGACGCCGCGTTCGAGATACTCGCAGGTTCCGGCACAGAGAATGACCAGATCGGCGTAGCACCCCTGAAGCGCCTGGCGACAGGCATCCAGGTCGGTCATGTCGAACTGCAGCGCGGTGATATTGGGGCTGTACAGGCGCAGCGTTTCCAGGCGCAGGGCATCGCGGCCGCAGGCAATGACGTGATAACCGTCATCGGCCCACGATTTTGCCAGCCCGGCGCCAATACCGGAGGTTGCGCCGGTGATGAGGACAGTCATCATGAGCGCACCCTCCGTTTGACGCCACGCACCGCCCAGCCCAGCACCGGCAGGTGTTCGTAGAGCATCTCGCCGGCATCGTAGTAATCGCGCTGGTGAACGATCCGGTCATCCTGAATCTTAACCATCGAGCACCCTTTCAGGGCCAGCGATGCGCCTGCGGCAATGCGGGGATGCGACCAGTGCATGGTCCATGCCACGGCACAACGCGGCGCGTCATACAGCGGCGTCTCAATGGCAAAGCGGCAGGCGTTGACGTTAGCCAGCAGGTGCGTGAAATAACGCTGGATCGTCAGCAACCCGCGATGGGTGCCGAAAGGATCGACAAGCGTGGCATCCGCATCATAGATCGCGGCAAGCGCCGAAGCGGGCTGGCTGTCCAGCCCGGAGTAGTAATCAACAAACCTGTCGATGACGGATGGCAATGCGCTCATAGATCCTACCTTGTCGTGCAACAACATCGTGTGATGGCATACTTAAAACTTACACAATTAATAATATTTGTCCAAGTTTTGGATGAAATAAATTTTTAATCCTTTTAAATTCAATTTGATAAAAAGCATTCTGTGATGGGTTTAAAATGACAAAAATCAGCCCTGCCACCTGAACAGCGGCAAGGAAAAAACGTCGGGATGGCTGAGAGGGAGGTGTTACAGCGGGATCACATCAAGAGAATCGACCTGCTGCTGCCAGAGGTCTATCTGTTTTTTTCGCGCGACGGTGAGTTTGCCGGAAGTGACCAGCAGCCATTTGCGCTGCGGGAAAATCTCCGGGGCCAGCGCGGCGGGCGCCGCGGGAAGTACATCAATGCGATGCCCCTGCCCGGTACGTTTCAGCGCTTCAAGCCAGATTTCGCAAGGGTCGCTAAGGTGCCAGCCGGTAATCAGGTAATTATCACCCGGCGCGCGTTTATCCCCTTCCAGACAAAACGAGGTGTAGGAGATGATGATGCCGTCGAGAATTTCCCGCAGCGTCATCATTGCCGCGACGTTGGCCGAGACTTTACTGCGCAGCGGGCGCAGCACTTCCGTCACCAGTTCAGGACGGGGATATTCGCGACCGGCGTCGTAAATCAGCTGGCGCAGGGACTCAATTTTGCCTTCTTTCAGGCGTTGCAGCATGCTCTCCTGCAAGGTGAGCCAGTTATTGGTTTGCCGTGCCCCCGGGCGGGACAGCAACGGTTTCACCTGGCTGACCGGCACGCCCTTTTTCACCCAGTCGAGAATTTTGAGCGCCTGCTGGATATCATCATCGCTGTACTGACGGTGCCCGCCATCGGTGCGCTCTGGCTTGAGCAGGCCGTAGCGACGCTGCCAGGCGCGAAGCGTCGTGGCATTAATGCCGCAAAGCCGGGAAAATTCACCAATGGAGTAGGACATAAAGCGCACCTGATAACCAACAATACACTCAATATACTACGAATCACGGCGGGTTGAAGGAAGTGCGAAATTTAGGGTAAGGCTTTCAGGATGTGCGCGCCTGTTGTTGATGGCTATCAGAACGTCATTTACGTCGCCCTGCTGAGATAAAAACCACTCAGCGGAAAAACGGGCTTCCCTGCCCTTATTCAACTCACGCCGCGTTCTCATCCAGCCATGCCAGCAGCCCTTCCAGAGAGAGCTGCGCAGGCCCACGCGCCGTGGGCTGGCCCTGTTTCAGCACCAGTAACGTCGGCAAACCGCGTACGCCGAGGGCCGCGGCGAGTTGCTGATGCTGGTCCGCATCAAGATAGCGGCTGTCGAGCGCGGCAACCCGCTGGCTGAGTTTTTCATGCGCCAGCAGCTGCCAGAGTTTGCGGCAATGTACGCAGCGCTCCGCGCCCACGAACAGCAGAATCGGTCGTTCACTCTCCAGCTCGCTTGCCGTCGCGATGGGTCTGAAGGCGCTTTCCGCGACGCGGAACAGCTTCGGACTGCGGCGCAGCGTGTCATTATCCGTCGCCACGCACAGCGCGTCGGCGCTTTTGCTGTAGGGCTGCACGCCCGCCACCCGCACCACGCTCTGCGCGGGGCCTGCCGCTGCCGCGCCGGGCTGGCGCAAGGTGCGAACATCGACGGCGGCAATCGGCGTCTCCTGCGGCTGCGCCAGCTGTGGGATCCAGCCATACGGTATACGGTAAGCGCGGTAAACCATATTGTTATTCAGCGTCTTACCCCAGAACGGCGAAATGTATTCCCAGACGATTTCATGGTCACGGGTGACCTCGAAAATACGCCCGTTTGAGCCTTCGTTAATCAAGGTGTTGCCGTTTTCCAGACGCTGCATATTGCTGATATACGGGCTGTAGAAACGGTAAGAATCGGTCGGCTGCGGCAGGTCCGCCTCATACGGCGAGTAGCGCCACTCGATATCAAGGGTAATCGGGTTAATCTCGAGGATCCGCGAATGATCGCGCCAGGCGTTTTTCACGCCGTCCGCCGACGCGGGGTTCGGTGCGCCATATCCGGCCCAGCCGCCGTTATCGAAAATCAGGATATTGCCCGCTCCCGGTAGCCCCTGCGGAATCATATGCGCGTGGTGCTGGCCGATAATCCAGCCGATATGCTTCAGCTCCGGCTTGCTGTAATCAGGCCCAAGCTGCCAGACAATCTTGCCGCTCTGTTTATCGATAATGGCGATAATATTCGATTCGCGGGCATCCCAGATAATATTGTCCGGATGGAAGCGTTGATCGCCCGCGTCATACCATTTGTTCGGCCCCAGCGCCGACATAGAGTTGATATGCATCCAGTCGCCCATGCCGCCGCCGCTGGCGCGCATGTTCGGATTGTTATACAGCGCCGTACGCGCCGCGTCGTCAAACCCAAGCTCCTCAAAATGGTCGCTGCAGCGCCATTCCCATACCACGTTGCCCTGCCAGTCGACCTCAATAATGGTGTCGTCCAGCAGCAGCTTGTCGGAAATAGCCTCATTCACCAGGTTGGTATGGGCCAGAATCAGCGTGTTGCCCCCTTCCACCTGCGGCTCCAGCCCCGGCGCATAGTAGCCTACCGGGTTACCCGCTCGCTGATAATCATGGTGCGCGCGCGCCATCCAGCGGGTTTCATTGCCCGGATCGCTCACCTGTTCGTAGCGGTCGAATTTCCAGGTAACGTTACCTTCCCAGTCCACCTGAATCAGGTCGAGCATATCCTGCATGCCGTAGCGCGGGTCGCGCTCGCCGCTGTGGCCAAGAATCGCGCCGCCGGGCAGGATTTTATTGGGAAACCCGTGTAGTTCAGGCCATTCACGCACCACGTGGCCGTTCATATCCACCAGCACCGCACCGTGTTCGGTGGCCTGGAAAAGGGTGTAACCGCTCCACGCCCGCTGTGGATCGTAGAGGGTGGCGCCGGTTGGGTAGACGGAAGGATGTCCCATATATTTGCTCCTTAAAGAAAAGAATCAGGCTGAAGTAATCAATTGGCGAATGTGCCGGCAGGCGGCGGTAAACGACGCGTCGTCGCGTAGACGCGGGTGCGGCAGCGCGAGGCTCACCACTTCGCGAATCCGTCCCGGGCGCGGTGAAAGCACCACCACCCGGTCGGCAAGCGCCACCGCCTCTTCCACATCGTGTGTCACCAGCAGCGTGGTGGTGCCGGTGCTTTGGTGAATCTGTAACAGTTCCTGCTGGAGCGTGTGGCGCGTCAGGGCATCCAGCGCGCCGAACGGTTCGTCGAGCATCAGGATCTGCGGACGGGCGACCAGACCGCGGGCAATCGCTACGCGCTGCGCCATACCGCCGGAAAGCTGTGCGGGCAGCGCGCTGGCGAACTCGGTCAACTGCACGCGCGCCAGCATCGCCTGCGCCCGCTGGCGCTTCTCGGCCCGGCTAAGTTTTTCATCCGCGAGGCCAAGCATCACGTTGTCGATCACGCTCAGCCACGGGAACAGGCGGGGTTCCTGAAAGACGATGCCGCGCTCTTTACCCACGCCGGTCACCCGCTCGCCGTTGATCCGAATCTCGCCCTGAGTGGTCGGCTCCAGGCCCACCAGCATTCGCAGCAGCGTCGATTTCCCGCAGCCGCTGCTGCCCACCAGCGCCACCAGCTCGCCGGCGGCAATATCCAGGCTAAAGTTCTGTAGGGCCGTCACCTGTTGCCAGGATTTACGCACATGCTGAAAAGAGACCAGCGTCGAAGAGGTCATAGTTGCTCCTGTTGGCGCCAACGGGTGGCGCGAATTTCCAGTAAACGCCCGACTTTATCCAGCGCCGCGCCGGTAACACCGACCAGCACCATGCCGCACAGAATGGTCGGCATATCCAGCAACTGCTGGGCGTTGATCATCAGACTGCCGATACCCACGCCGGAGGACATGAAATACTCCGCGCCGATATTGCCAAGCCAGGCATAAATCAGCGCCAATCGCAGACCGGCGAAGATACCCGGCGCCGCGCCGGGGAGAATCAGAGAGCGCAAACGTGCGAAGCCACTTAAACGCAGGACGTCAGCGACCTCATCCAGCTGCGGGCTGCGCTGGGTGACGGCCTGTAAGGTGCTGAAGAACATCGGGAAGAAGGAGGCCAGGGCGATAAAGACAATTTTGCCGCCGTTATCGTTACCCACCCATGCGGTCAGCAGCGGCAGCCAGGCGAACAGCGCAATATGGCGTAGAACGTTGAGCGTTGGCGTGAAGATGTGCCCCGCGCGCGGTCGTAGCGCTAACAGCAGCCCGCAAAGCAGGCCGCTCGCGATCCCCAGCGCGCCGCCGATCAGCGCGCGCCCAAGGCTTGCCAGCATCGCCGCGGTTAGCTCACCGTTCACCATCCCCAACACAAAGCGATCGGCCACCGCCAGCGGCGAGGAGAACAACGCGCCGTCGATCCAGCCCCACTGGCTCGCCAGTTGCCACAACACCAGCAGCAGCGCCGGCAGCTGCAACGCGCGCCAGCTGGCCTGCGGTTTCCAGGCCAGGCGACCTGTCGCGGGCTGCGGCCAGAACACCAGCCGCGAGTAGGCGCGATTCGCCGCCCACTCCATCAGCATGCCGCTAATCCCCACCACGGCGATGGTGACGAAGACGATATCCAGTTGAAACAGCTGGCGTCCCCAGACCATCAGGTAGCCAATGCCTTCCGAAGAAGCCAGCAGTTCGACAACAATCAGCGACACCCAGGCCTGTGAAAGCGCCAGCCGCAGGCCGGTAAACCAACCCGGCAGGCTCGCCGGGATCACC
Organism: Kluyvera sp.; assembly: GCF_965301105.1. Classification (NCBI taxonomy): domain Bacteria; kingdom Pseudomonadati; phylum Pseudomonadota; class Gammaproteobacteria; order Enterobacterales; family Enterobacteriaceae; genus Kluyvera; species Kluyvera sp. The sequence goes on along the minus strand of NZ_CBDKZX010000036.1, from coordinate 9,036 downwards.
AGCCAGCGCAGGCGCTGCCAGCGGGAAAAATTCATCACCCTGCCCGCTTCACTCAGCGTCAGCGGCACGCTGGTCACCGCCTGCTGGGTATTCAGCGTCATCGGCACGACGGTGGTTTTCACAATCACCGCCAGCTTCAGACCGTTATCAATGCCGAACAGCACCATAAACAGCGGGATCCAGCCCAGCGTGGGAATCTGCGCCAGCGCGTAAAACAGCGGCTCCACCCGCTGCGCCGCCGTAGGGACTAAACCAAACAGCGCGCCAAGCAGCGTTCCGGCCAGGGTGCCTAACAGCAGCCCCAGCGCCAGATGCTGGAGGCTGAACCCCCACTGCGCCAGCAGGTCGCCGCCGAATAACGACAGTGCGGTATCGGCAACCACCGACGGTGGCGGCAGGATCTGCTCCGGCATCCAGCCTTCGCGAGCGGCGATGAACCACAGGACAAACAGCAGCGCGGGCAACAGCCACGGCCAGCCGTTCAACCGGAATATGGGCCTTCCGGGAAGGCGGGTTCTGATGAGTATCTGCGACATAGCGGTCCACTTTTCGTGAAGTTATGCCGCTATAAAAACGTGACTTTTCTCACGCTGCCATTGCGTTACGTGAATAATCCCGATGCAACAAATGCATTTCAGCCTGGCGGGTACGCGGCCTTTGCTTTAGCTTTTTTTTGCCTTTGCTTTGCCAATAAAAGTATTTAACAGCGGGGTGGGCGGCTCTTTAGGGTGAGAAAAAAACTCAGGGGAGCAAGACGTTATGATGAAAGCACTTTTTCGCCGCACCTTACTGGCGCTAACGGCAACGGTCGGTCTGATGACCAGCCTTCACGCCGAAGAGCTGCGTACCATCCGTATCGGCGTACCGGACCAAAGCGCGGGTAGTCAGCCGTTTATCGAGGGGCCGGTGGGGATGGCGTATATTCGCCATCAGCTTGAAGACGTGTTCAAGCCGCAGGGCGTCGAGGTTCAATGGCAGTTCTTTAAAGGCGCGGGCCCGGCGGTGAATGAAGCGCTGGCCAACCGACAGCTTGATTTCGTTTACCTTGGCGACCTGGCCGCCATTATTGGCAAGGCCAACGGTCTGCCGACGCGCCTGCTGTTAGGCAGCCGCGGTTCAGAATCGTACCTGGCCGCCACCAAAGCCTCGGGCATCAAAACGCTGGCCGACCTGAAGGGTAAGCGCGTGGCGGTCTATCGTGGCACGGCTGACCAGTTGGCCTTTGACCGCGCATTACAGAGCGCCGGTTTGACCGAGCGTCAACTGCAGGTGATCAACCTCGACTGGAACGCGGGCAAAGCGGCGCTGGCCGCCGGACGCGTCGATGCGGTGTGGGGCGGCGTCTCGCTGCTGGCGCTGCGCGGCGATAAGATAGACGTGGTGGTGAAAAGCGGCGATTCCGGCCGTCAGAACACCACCCAGGCGGGCTTCCTGGGCACCCAGAGCTTTATCGAAGCCTGGCCGCAGGCCACCCAGCAGATTATCGACGTGCTGGTAAAAAATGCGGCGGAAATCAGCAACGAGGCCAATCGTGAAGCCTGGTCAGCGGAAATGGCCAGACAGAGCCAGATTCCGCAAGCCCTGTTCCTCGAAGAGCTCCAGCCGCAGGAGCTGAACTTTAGCACCTCGCCGCGTATCGATCCGTTCCTGACCGAGAGCTTCAGCAGCAGCGTCGAACAGGCCAAAAATGGTCGACTGATTCGCAGCGCATTTGACGCGAAGCAATGGGTAGACGGCCAGTTTGTTGAACAGGCGTTGAAAAGTCAGAAGCTGGAGAAACACTGGCCGCAGTACAATCCTCAGGGCCAGCCGCTCAACGCCGGTTAAACGCTCACTCCCTGCGTCAACGGCTGAAGCTGACGGTCGGCATGCAGAATAATCTCCATCAGCTTTTCTGCAAGTGGCGGCTGGGCTGCATGAACCGGGGAGATAATCGCAAACCGGGTCTGCATCAGCCGCCACTCGTCCGGTAGGTCGCTCAACTCCAGCTTAACCAACTGATGACTGTGCTGGCACAGCGCAAAACCATCTTCACTGGCGAAGCTTATCGCCTCGGTATGTGCCAGCGTCGACCACAGTGCATAGATATGGTCGCACTGGATCGCCGGGGTAAAGTCTTGCCGCTGGCTCAGCGTCGCTAACACTTTACGCACACCCGGCGGTAAATAGGGGGCGGCAAACGGATAGCGCAACATCTGTTGAATAGAAACAGGCCCCTGCTTTGCCAACGGATGGCTGGCGTGGCAGACGAAGAAACAGCGTTGCGGGCTGAGCGGCTGAACCCGCAGCTGTGGATCCAGCTCGGCCTGCCAGCTGTCGGCCACCACAAACGGGTATTGCTGCGAGGTCAGCGCATGGTGCAAGGCATACCAGTTGTCGATATGAAAACGCACCCTCGCCTGCGGCAGACGACGATGAAATTCACCGACCGCCGCCGGAATCAACCGCGCGCCGGGCGCCGGGCCGCAACCGAACGCCACTTCGCCGTTTTGCGCATCGTCCGCTTCGCGCAGATGGCTGCTTAACTCGACGTTCAGCTCCTGAAAGCGACGCGCGTAGGGCAGCAAGGTTTGCCCATGCAGCGTCAGAGTCGGAAGCTTGCTCTGACGGTCAAAAAGCGGGTGGCCGACGCTCTGCTCCAGCGCCTGAATGCTGCGGCTGAACGCCGATTGCGACAGGCAGACCGCCTCCGCCGCGCGATTAAAACTGCCATATTCAACCAGCGCGACAAAGTTGCGCAGTTGGCGAAAATCGAGATGCATAGGCCCGCTTCACTTTCTGTTTACATTTAATCACAGTACTGGAAAGCGGCGGTCCAGCGCAATGCCGGTCATCCGGCCTCCAGCATGCCAAAGCTGACAATTCGCGCCCGCCCCAGCTCTTTCGCGCGATAGAGCGCCACGTCGGCAGCGCGCAGCAGGTTGTCACTTTGGACATGTTCCGGGTAGCTGGCGACGCCGATCGAGACGTCCACGTGGCCAATATCCGTCCCGGCAAAACGCAGCGCCATCTCGCGCACGCCGTTATAAATATCGGTGGCAACGCGGCTGGCGGCCTCTTCATCCATGCCGTTAAGCAGCACCAGGAACTCTTCACCGCCGTAGCGGAAAGCCGTGCCCTGATCGCGCACCACGCGCTGAATAATCGCGGCGACGCTTTTAATCACCCCATCCCCCGCCTCGTGGCCAAACCGGTCGTTAATGTGTTTAAAGTGATCGATATCGATCATCAGGCAACTGAGCGGTTCTTTGCTGCGCATGGCCAGGTTCAACTGAGTGCCCAGCATATCTTCGAGGTGGTGGCGATTACGCAGCCCGGTCAGCGGGTCGTACAGCGCTTTTTCCAGCAGCGCGTCGCGCAGCCGCTGGTTGGCCAGGGCCAGACCCAGCGCTTCCGCCATCAGCTCCAGATAGGCGCGTGTCGAGGCGGTTTGCTCATTAAGATTCTGGAATGAGAGCAGCCCAATCGCCTCGCCCTGGGCAATCAGCGGTACGCACAGGGAATGGCTGTGGCACGTCTCCGGCAGATGGTAGCAGCCGATATCCGGCTCGCCGTGCACCGGCGGATGGCTTTGGCCGCGACGTACCGCCCAACATTCATCCGGGTGAAAAGGACTCGCTTTCCCCTCCGGCGATAGCCACTCGGCAACACAGCGCATCTGCCAGGGATCGCGGTCGAGAACAAACAGCCGTCCGGCCACGCCGGGCGCAATGTTCGGCGCGAACAGCTCCGCGACGTTAATGACGTCGTCAAAATTCTCGCAGCCTTGTAGGCGCTGAGTCATCCGCGCCAGCAGTTCGCGTATTGCCCAGTTGGCATCGCGCTCTTTCTCCAGCTGCTGCCGCGCCAAGCCGTTTTCGCGGAAAATACGCACCGCCTGCGCCATATCGCCAATTTCATCAATCTGCTTGAAGTCGGGCGTCTCCACGGCATAATCCTGCGATGCCAGCCGGTGAACCACGTCGCTCAAACGCACGACCGGGCGCAGTACGCGGTGCTGTAAAATAAAGCCCAGCACGAATAAAAACAGCAGCGCCGTCAGCCCCACCATCACTTCCGACAGCGTGCGCAGCGTGCGGGACGCCCGCGTCGCATCGTCAATGGCATCGCGCGCGCGGTTATCCAGAAGCTGGCGGAAGTGATCGAGTCGTTCCTGCGCGCGGTCCAACTCCTGCTCATAAATTTTGCCGTAAAGCAGCGCCATCGCCTGTGCGGTTTCACCGCGCGCCATATTGGCCAGCGCCGCTTGCTGCTCGTCCTGTAGCGCATCGACAATCTGCACGCCCTCGTGCAACAGCGCCAGCTCCTCGCCCGTCGCCCCGGCGTCGTTCAGTTTTGATAATCGGTGTTCAATCGATTTCAGCGCGGTTTCTTTCTGCCGGTATTCCTTCAGCACATCCGGGTCTTTGCCGACGACGTACAAGCGCGCCAGATCGGATAGCGCCCAGGCGTCGTTGTCGATCTCCTCAGTGAGCTGGTCGAACACCTGTCGCTGCGCCACCGCCTGACGTTCGGTATTGTCCGCGCTGGAGGCCATCAACATGACGATACCGGAGGCGATAGTCAGACAGACCGTCGCGCCGTAGGCCCAGTTTGTTATGGTCGCTATTCTCACCGATGGCTTCCTTCTGCGACGAATATTCAATAAGCATCATGGAAATTATAGGAAATGCCCATTTCCGCGTGACAATAAAAAAAGCGGCCGTAGCCGCCTTTTGTTATCGTCATGGCATTACGCATCTGGAGGATTTTTTCCTTCCGCCATAAACTCTTCGTCCAACCCTTCAACGTTCCCCGCGTGGTCACGCCCGGAGAACAGGTTCCAGCAGGCGAGGAACAGCGCCGCAATCAGCGGACCGATGACAAAGCCGTTGATGCCGTAAATTTCCATACCGCCAATGGTGGTAATCAGGATCAGGTAGTCAGGCATTTTGGTGTCTTTCCCCACCAGCAGCGGGCGCAGAATGTTGTCCACCAGCCCGACAATCACGATAAAGAAACCGACGATAAAGAGCCCTTGCCACAGCTGGTCGGTGGCGAAGAGAAATATCGCCGCCGGAACCCAGATAATCGCCGAACCCACGGCGGGTACCAGCGACAGAAACGCCATCAACGCCCCCCACAGCACGCTCCCGTCAATACCGACAATGGCAAACGCAATGCCGCCCAGCGTCCCCTGAACCACCGCCACCACCGCCGTGCCTTTGACCGTCGCCCGGGTGACGCCGACAAATTTGGCAAACAGATGCTGTTTCACAAAATCGGTCAGCGGCAGCGAGTCCAGAATCTGATTCACCAGATACGGGCCATCTTTTAGCAGGAAGAACAGCAGATACAGCATGATGCCGAAGCTAATGGCGAAACCGAAAGTGCCCTTACCTATCAGGAACGCGCTGCCGGCCAGGTACTGCCCCCCCGCCAGCGCGACATCAGAGAGTTTTTTCTGAATTTGCGCGACGTTATCCAGGTCGTGCTCTATCAGAAAACCGCGTGCCCAGTGCGGCAGATGCGAAAAAATGCTGGCAATGACCTGCGGAAAACGCGTGTTGTTCTCCTGCAGCTTGGTGTAAATCACGTTCAGCTCAAGCGCCAGCGATGACAGGATCGCCATCAGCGGAATAAACACAATCAGGCAAATAATGACAATCGTGATGAGCGATGCCAGCTCGTTGCGCTCGCCCAACGCGCTACGCAGCTTATTTTTCACCGGGTTGAACACCACGGTGAGGATAGCCGCCCACAGAATGGCGGAAAAATAGGGAGAAAGAACGTCGAAAAATGCCCAGGTGACGAGGGCGAGAATGAAAATAAAGAAACCTTTGGTCAGTCCGTTAAAGCGCATTGCTGAGTCCTGTTGCGGGAAATCTGTCACGACTATAGGTGCGTTTGGCGGGATTTACCAGGTCAGGGCGTTATGCGCCTCGTCGAGTGGCGCCGGGTGATGTTGAGAAAAACCGCCGTAGCGCTAGCGCATCATGAAGATGTCTCATGTTGCAATGAAATTAAGTCGCTTTCACTCCTCCAGAGGCTCTGGCATAAAATACACATCATTAACTTATTGGCAACATGAAGCCGCCGAATGCGTGAAGCAAAACACGCTGAATCATCAACAGGCTCGGTTTTCATTTCCCGACTCAGGAGGCAAGACTGCCATGAATAACGATTTTACTTTTACTATTAAGCACAGCCTTTTCGACGAAAATTATAATCCTTCTGAGAATACCCGCATCACGACTAATTTTGCCAATCTCGCCCGTGGTGAAAACCGTCAGCAGAACTTACGCAATACGCTCAAGATGATTGATAATCGCTTCAATACTTTAGCGTACTGGGATAATCCGCAAGGCGATCGTTATTCCGTTGAGCTGGATATTATTTCCGTTGAAATGAATATTGCGGGCACCGCCTTTCCGGCCATTGAAATTCTGAAAACCAATATTATTGATAAAAAAACCAACGAACGAATTGAAGGGATTGTTGGCAATAACTTCTCATCTTACGTTCGCGATTATGACTTTAGCGTCCTGCTATTGGAGCATAATAAGCATCGTACTGAATTTACGATCCCGGAAAACTTTGGCGATTTGCATGGCAACATCTTTAAGCATTTCGTTAATTCAGCAGAATACAAAGCACAGTTTAAAAAACCGCCGGTCATCTGTCTTAGCGTATCCAATAAGAACGCCTATCAGCAGACGGGCAATCAGCATCCGGTTCTGGGGATTGAATACCAGCAGCACGGCACCTCGTTAACCGAACATTATTTCAGCAAGATGGGCCTGAAGGTGCGCTATTTCATGCCGAAAAACAGCGTCGCGCCGCTGGCCTTCTTCTTTACCGGCGATTTGCTGAGCGACTACAGCGACCTGGAACTGATCGGCACCATCAGCACGATGGAGACCTTCCAGAAAATTTATCGTCCGGAAATTTATAACGCTAACTCCGCGGCAGGTTTGCACTATCAGCCGAATCTGAGTCAGCAGGATCATTCATTAACCAAAATTGTTTACGACCGGGAAGAACGCAGCCGGCTCGCCATTGAGCAAGGCAAATTCACCGAAGAACACTTTATCAAACCGTACAAACATATTCTTGAGCAATGGTCAGCCGACTACGCGCTTTAATGAATTCACATTAAAAGGTTATCTATTATGAAAACATTGCTCCCGACATCAACGGCTGGCAGCTTACCAAAACCGTCCTGGCTCGCGCAGCCGGAAACGCTGTGGTCGCCGTGGAAATTGCAGAATGAAGAGTTAATTCTGGGCAAACAGGATGCGCTGCGTTTGTCACTGGACGATCAGCTCCGGGCCGGAATTGATATTGTCAGCGACGGTGAGCAAACCCGTCAGCATTTTGTCACCACCTTTATTGAACACCTCAGCGGCGTCGATTTTGAAAAACGCGAAGTGGTGAAAATTCGTAATCGCTACGATGCCAGCGTGCCAACCGTGGTCGGTGCCGTCGAGCGTAAAAAACCGGTATTTGTTGATGACGCGCGTTATTTGCGCCAGCTCACCACACAGCCGATAAAATGGGCGCTGCCGGGGCCGATGACCATGATCGATACGCTGTACGATGCCCACTACAAAAGCCGCGAAAAGCTGGCCTGGGAATTTGCCAAAATCCTCAACCAGGAAGCGCGTGAACTGGAAGCGGCGGGCGTGGACATTATCCAGTTTGACGAGCCGGCCTTTAACGTCTTCTTCGATGAAGTCAACGACTGGGGCATCGCCACGCTGGAGCGCGCGATTGAGGGGCTGAAATGCGAAACGGCCGTACATATCTGTTATGGGTACGGTATTAAAGCCAATACCGACTGGAAAAAGACGCTGGGCAACGAGTGGCGTCAATATGAAGAAGCGTTTCCGAAGCTGCAGGCGTCGAATATCGATATCATCTCGCTGGAGTGCCATAACTCCCGCGTACCGATGGACCTGCTGGAACTGATTCGCGGTAAAAAGGTGATGGTCGGGGCCATTGACGTCGCCAACCATACCGTCGAGACGGCGGAAGAGGTTGCCGATACGCTGCGCAAAGCCCTGCAGTTTGTGGATGCCGACAAACTGTATCCATCAACCAACTGCGGAATGGCCCCGCTGCCGCGCCACGTAGCCCAGGGCAAGCTCAACGCGCTGAGCGCGGGGGCGGAAATCATTCGTCGCGAGCTGGCGGCGAAGTAACCTCATAAGACACAGGCGATCGCCGGGATCGCCTGTCATCACGCGGTCTACGCGTCCTGATAAAGATCCCAGCGGTTGCCGTACAGATCTTCAAACACCACCACCGTACCGTACTCCTCCTCGCGCGGCGCTTCGCAGAAATGCACGCCTTTCGCCTTCATAGCATGGTAATCGCGCCAGAAATCATCGGTCTGTAGGAACAGAAAGACTCTTCCGCCGCATTGGTTACCGATAAAACCTTCCTGCCGTTCGTTGGACGCGCGCGCCAGCAGAAGATTGCAGTCGCTTTCCGGGTTGGGTGATACCACCACCCAGCGTTTGCCCGGCTGTGGCGTATCTTCAATAAGCGTGAACCCCAGTTTGTCCGTGTAGTACTCAATCGCGCGGTCGTAGTCGTCGACCACAATGGCCACGTGTCCCAGACATCTTTTTTGCGTTCTCATTAGCGGCTCCATTCAGATTTATATGCGACTACCCTACACGCTTTCACGCATAAAAAAACCGCCGATAAATCGGCGGTTATTGACATCATCACGCTGGATTACATCAGCGGCATCGCCAGCTGAACGATGTTAATCAGCGGCTGCGGGTAGATACCCAGCACCAGCACCAGCAGCGCGGAGATCAGCACCACGATACCGCCCGCGCTGTACTGCCAGTTAGACGGCGCATCGCGGCCCGGCTGCTGAGGTGCGCTGAGGTACAGGCTCACGGCAACGCGCAGGTAGTAGTAGAGGCCAATCGCGGAGCCAACCACCACCGCGCCAACCAGCCACCACAGGTGCGCCTGGACGCCGACGGCCAGCACGTAGAACTTACCGATAAAGCCGAGGGTCATCGGGATACCGGCCAG